>CAYJFF010000038.1:0-24691 GCA_964369345.1 uncultured Oscillospiraceae bacterium | reverse complement strand
CCCTAAATCACGCTTGGTTACTTGTCGTGACGTACAAGTAACGAAAAAGGGCAGAAACTACCGCCTTGTACAGAGTTGTCACAAGGGTAGAAACTATCACCCAAAAAATACGCTTGGCATACGCTGTCGGGCGTTCCCGACTCGTGACGTACAAGTAACGAAAAAGTGCAGAAACTACCACCTTGTACAAGGCATAAAGATGTTATGTAACCTCACCACATATAAAAAATCTCTACTTCCTCAGCCAAGAAGAAGTAGAGATTTTTGTTATATACTTGTGTATTATAGTTTGAAGTAGTCTACGCCACCCTCAAATAATTTCTGGAATTTGTCACCAGGTATGTTTTTGTATAGCCCATGTCCACTACGCTCTGTATGTCCCATTTTGCCAAGTATTCTGCCATCTGGGCTTGTTATGCCCTCTATAGCTAGCAGACTGGTATTAGGGTTGTAGCGAATATCCATGCTTGGATTACCAGAAAGGTCAACATATTGTGTAGCGATTTGTCCATTAGCTTTTAGCTGTGCGATAGTTTCCTCGCTAGCTACAAATTTACCCTCACCGTGGCTAATTGCTATGCTGTGGATATCATCAACATCTGTGTGCATTAGCCATGGGCTTTTGTTCGATGCCACACGTGTGTATGATAGACTGCTCTGGTGCCTGCCTATGCTATTAAATGTCAGTGTTGGGCAAGTTGCATCTGTCTCTATTATCTTGCCGTATGGCACAAGACCTAGCTTGATAAGTGCTTGGAAACCGTTGCAAATACCTAGTATTAGTCCATCACGGTTATCTAGTAGGTTGTGCACTTGCTCTGTGATATATGGGTTGCGAAGGAACGCAGCAATAAATTTTGCACTACCCTCTGGCTCGTCACCACCGGAGAAACCGCCCGGTAGCATGATGATGTTGCTCTCGCTTATTTTCTTTGCAAGTGCCTGTACACTCTCGGATACACTGGCAGAAGTTAGGTTGTTAATAACAAAAATCTCAGGTGTAGCACCAGCACGCTCAAGCGCACGAGCACAGTCGTACTCGCAGTTTGTGCCTGGGAATACGGGTATAATAGCCTTTGGTCGTGCAATACCTTTGCCATATGTTGCTGGGTGTTTGTGGCTGTAGCTGATTTTCTCTACAGGTATCACTTCTACAGGGTTTGTGTGATAGGAGAACACACTCTCTAGCTTGTTTTCGTAGCCTGACTGTATCTCGTCTAGCGATATTACACCCTCTACAGTGTCAAGAGCATAATCGGCAGTAGTTTCACCTATAACTGTAACATCTGCACACTCATCACTAAGCTCTAGCACTACACTGCCATACCCAAAAGAGAATAGTGTATCTGCTGTTATGTCTTTGTTTAGTTTAACACCTATGCTGTTGCCAAGTGACATCTTGAACAATGCCTCTGCCACACCGCCATGTGTTACTGCATAAGCAGAAAGTACTTTTTTATCCTCGATAAGCTTGGAAACTTGTGCAAGGACTTTTAGCATGCTTTCGCTTGTAGGCAGGTTGTTGCTGTCATATTCTGGTGATAAAAGCGCTAGTTTATTGCTAGCAGATTTAAGCTCGCCAGTGATGATATTATCCACATGGCCACTAGCGACAGCGAAGGATACAAGTGTTGGTGGCACGTCGATATTTTCAAAAGAGCCGGACATGGAGTCCTTACCACCTATAGAGCCAACACCGAAATCTATCTGTGCCTCTATGGAGCCTAGTAGTGAGGCGAAAGGCTTGCCCCAGCGAGTAGGGTCTGCGCCTAGACGCTCGAAATACTCCTGGAATGTAAGGTAAGCATTTTCTAGTTTAAAGCCTGCGCAAACAAGCTTGGTAAGGCTCTCTGAAACTGCGTAGTAAGCACCATGATATGGGCTTGCTTGTGAGATGAATGGGTTGTAGCCCCAAGCCATACCACTGACAGTAGTAGTTTCACCAGACAGCATGGGTATCTTGGCAACCATAGTCTGTGATGGTGTTAGCTGGTGCTTGCCACCGAAAGGCATTGTGACGGTGTTTGCACCGATTGTGCTATCAAAACGCTCGGAAAGACCTTTTTTACTACATATATTAAGGTCGGTTACTAGTTCTTTTAGTTGTTCTTTTATGGGGCGTGTATCTGCGGATTTTGGGGCGAAATCAACAGCACCAACAGCTACATCATTGCGTTTCTCTGCACCATTGGAGTTAAGGAAACTACGTGCAATGTCACACACTGTTTGTCCCTGCCAGTCCATCACCAGACGTGGGCTCTCTGTAACAGTAGCCACCAGTGTAGCCTCTAGGTTCTCACTATTTGCTATATCTATAAACTTCTCTATATCTTTTGCTTCTATTACAACAGCCATTCTCTCTTGGCTCTCGGATATAGCAAGCTCTGTGCCATCAAGACCCTCGTATTTTTTAGGCACTGCATCAAGGTTGATTTGTAGACCATCAGCAAGCTCGCCAATAGCTACGGACACACCACCAGCACCAAAGTCATTACATTTTTTGATAAGCAGTGTAGCATCTTTTCTGCGGAACAATCTCTGTAATTTGCGCTCTACAGGTGCATTACCTTTTTGTACCTCTGCACCACAGCTCTCTAGGCTCTCTACCTTGTGCGCTTTACTACTACCAGTAGCACCACCACAGCCATCACGGCCTGTACGTCCACCAAGCAGTATAACTACATCACCTGGGGCTGGTACTTCACGCCTTACATTTTCCTCTGGAACTGCACCAAGTACTGCACCTATTTCCATGCGCTTAGCCAAAAATCCGTCGTGGTACCACTCATCAACCATACCAGTAGCAAGACCGATTTGGTTACCATAGCTAGAGTACCCAGCGGCAGCAGTACGCACGATTTTATATTGTGGTAGTTTGCCGTGCATAGTCTGTGATATTGGTAGTAGTGGGTTTGCAGCACCTGTAACACGCATAGCCTGATACACATAGCCACGGTTTGCAAGTGGGTCACGTATAGCACCACCTATACAGGTAGCAGCACCACCAAATGGCTCTATCTCTGTTGGGTGATTGTGGGTTTCGTTCTTAAATAGCAGTAGCCAGTCCTCGTCTTTGCCATTGTTATCAACTGTTATGCGAACACTGCAAGCGTTTATCTCGTCACTCTCATCTAGGTTTGTTAGTATGCCATGTTTTTTAAGGTATTTAGCACCTATAGTTGCCATATCCATTAGGCAGATGGGTTTGTCCTTTGTTCCGTGAACTTCCTTACGCAAATCTAGGTAGTGCTCATATGCTTTTTTTACAACACCATCAGTTACATTTATATTATCAAGTATTGTGCCAAAAGTAGTATGACGACAGTGGTCGCTCCAGTATGTATCTATCATACGTATTTCTGTTAGTGTTGGGTTACGGTTCTCTGTCTTAAAATAATCTTGGCAGAAAGTAAGGTCTTTTAGGTCCATAGCTAGTGAGTATTCATCAAGCATTTTTGCAAGCCCACTCTCATCAAGTGTGATGAAGCCATCTATACTAGCAATCTGTGCAGGTTTATCGAATGGCATATCTAGCGTGTCTTTCTCTACAAGCTCTGCCTCTCTTGCCTCCACAGGGTTGATAAAGTATTTTTTTACCTCAGCTATTTCTTGCTCTGTAGGATTTCCCTCAAGTATAATAACCTTTGCGCTTGCTACAGTTGGTCTATCACCACAGCTTATTAGCTGTATACATTCACTTGCAGAGCTTGCACGCTGGTCGAACTGGCCAGGTAGGTACTCAATAGCAAAAATAGTGCCATTGGTACTGGGCAACTCATTATAAGTATCATCTAGCTGTGGCTCGCTAAATACAACGGGGATAGCGCTATCAAACAGCTCACGGCTGATACCTTGTACATCATAACGCTGTAGCAGTCTTAGCCCTGTTATGCTGTTTATCTGCAAAAGATGTGTAATTTCGTGTAGCATTTCCTCTGCTTCTACGCGGTATTGTTCTTTTTTCTCTACATAAATGCGGTAAACCATTATTGCTCTCCTCCAAATACTTCCATTGCTTTATTGCCAATATCACTACGACTAAACGCGCCTTCGAACGAAATCTTACTTACAGCATCATATGCCTGCTCACGTGCATCTTTTAGGCTATCTGCTATAGCTGTAACACCGAGCACCCTGCCACCACTGGTTACTAGCACATCATCTCTTATCTGTGTGCCAGCGTGGTATACAGTAGCTTTTTGGTTTGATGGCTGACCAAGGAAAAGCCCATCTATTTCTTTGCCCTTGGGGTAGGAGAGTGGATACCCACCAGATGCCATTATTACACAGACGGAGCTTTTATCGCTAAATTTTACGTCTACAGTATCCAGTGTGCCATTTGTTGTAGCCTGCATGATAGTCAGCAAGTCACTCTCTAGCAGGGGTAGTACCACCTGTGTTTCTGGGTCGCCGAAACGGCAGTTATACTCTATAACTTTTGTGCCATTTGGTGTTATCATAAGCCCAAAGTACAAGCAACCCTTGAACGGACAACCCTCTGCACGCATAGCCTCTATTGTTGGCATAAATATAGTTTCCATGCAGGTGTTTGCAATCTCATCTGTATAGAAAGGGTTGGGGGAGATAGTTCCCATACCACCTGTGTTTAGTCCCTTGTCACCGTCTAGTGCGCGCTTATGGTCCATACTACTTATCATTGGCACTACTGTTTTGCCATCGGTAAAGCAGAGCACAGAAACCTCCGGCCCTGTCATAAACTCCTCTATAACTATATTATTGCCACTCTCGCCAAAAGTCTTGTCTTCCATTATCTGCTTAACACCATCTATTGCAGAGGCTTCATCCTCGCAAATAAGTACGCCTTTTCCCAGCGCCAGACCATCAGCTTTTATAACAGTGGGGTAGGTGTTCTGCTCTTTAAGGTATGCGAATGCACAGTCTTTATCACTAAATGTTTCGTATGCGGCAGTTGGTATACCATATTTTTTCATAAGGTTTTTAGAGAAAACCTTGCTACCCTCCAGCCTAGCAGCAGATTTGTTTGGCCCGAAAGCAGGTATGCCTTTTTTCTCAAGCTCATCAACTAGCCCTAAAACCAGTGGGTCATCTGGTGCTACCACCACATAATCAATTTGATTGCTCACTGCAAAATCTACCATAGCAACAATATCTGTTGCAGGTATGGCAACACAGGTCGCATCATAAGATATACCACCATTGCCGGGTGCTGCGTATATTTCGTGTTCCGCTGTGCTCTCTTTTAGCTTGCGAATGATAGTATGTTCTCTACCACCGCCACCTACTACAAGAATTTTCATCGTACTCTCCTCAAATTTATATTTAGTTTGCTAGTCCTGTTATTTTACAGAGCCCAGTGGTGGGCCCCAGCCTTTTGCAGATATTTCTGTTACGGATATCTTGCCTATTGCAGTGTTTTTGCAGTAGCTATCCTCCATGGGGAAATGCTTGCCTGTTTGGTGCTCTACAATCTGCCCAAGAAACAGTTTTTTCTGCTCGATATCTTCTACCATCTCTACAGTGCCATAGCCCACTATACTCTTGTAGTGGTAGCTATATTCGTCTACAGTTTCTGCTGTGACAAGGTTGTGTCCACAGTCCATCTCAAAACATACATGGGGGTTATTTGCTATGCAGTCCAGCTTTTTGCCAATTTTTGCACAGTGAAAATAAATCTCCAAACAACTATCATCACGCCTATAACCAAAATTTAGTGGCACAATATATGGTACATTATCTACTGACATCGCAAGTCGCATAACCATGCAGTGGGAAAGTATTTCGTCTATTGCTGATATTTCTGTGATTTCTCTGTCTTTTCTTCTCATTCTTAATCTATATCTCCTAACATTGATGTGAAAAGGTTGTGTATACTTGCATATTCGTTACAGGATATCATATTTATTTTATGATAACAAAATTCTACAAAAAAAGCAAGTTCTATGAACAATAAAATATACTGAAATATGTTAAAATGCACAAACAAAACGTTGAGATGAAAAATGAAATGGATTTGTATTAAAAATGTTATAAAGTTTTATCGTTTTGGTTGCAAAAAATATTAGTGTATGATAAAATGAAAATATATTTGTGGTAGGAGAATTGAATATGAAACAAAAAAATGGCAATTTAACCCTTGTTATTGCAGTTACTATTTCTCTTGCATTCATTATATATAGCATTGTTAATTTTAATACCGAAGTCAATTTACAGCTGGAAACAACTACAAAGAGTACGCTAACTGACATTGCAAAACAACAACAGATAGCGTTTGATAATGAGCTGAAAGACCAAAGACAGCTTGCAATAAGCATTGCGGAACTGGTTACGCAGATACCATCTGATGATGAGTCTATAGTGGGATATATGCAGACTATGGAGGCGAATTTCGGGTTTGATAGCATTGTTTTTGCAGACAGGAGTGGCAAGGGGATATTATCTACAAGAGAATATGTAAATATATCGGACGCACCATATTTTGATAGAACGATAAATGGTGAAGTTGTCACATCCGAGCCGTATACATCCGCCCATACTGGTCACTTGGTTTTTGCGGTTTCTGCCCCAATATACGAGTATGGGGAGATTGTAGGGGTTGTGGCTGTAGAATATACACTGGACTACTTTATTTCTTTGTTAGAGGCATATGTAGACGAGCGTGGATATGCACTGGTAGTGCGTAGTGATGGCGAAGCTTTGGTCAGCACTGACCCAGACTATATCACATTTAGCGAGCTAGCGCAGGCGAGAATACAGGGTACTACTATAGAAGAAATAGCGTCAAACTTGGTAAATGGTGTAGGCTGTAGCATTGACTTTACGATTGAAAATACAGAGTATATTGCTGTGTATCAGTCCCTTATATATAATGATTGGTCTATTGTGCTGATAATAGAAGAAGACCTAGTTACATCTGGAACACGTGCAGTTGCAGATACTATGATTAATATTAGCATAATTATAACACTTTGTTCTTTCCTTTTTGTGGTATACATAGTGCTGATAAGAAAACAGAATTTGCAGGAAATAGAGCAAATAGCATATTATGATGAACTTACAGGTCTGCCCAACCTTAACAAGTTTAAGATTGAGGTAGAAAGAGCGATAGAAGAAAACCCAGAAAAAAACTTTGTGATGGTGAAACTGGATATAGTAAACTTTAAAGCTATTAACGAGATGTTTAGCTTTGAGATAGGTAACCAAGTAATAAAAACTATAGCAGAAGTAGGGGAATGGATAGACGAGAAAATATTTATTCAGGCGAGGACTGGCCCCGATGAATTTATGTTGTTCTCCGACGGTGATTTTCTGAAAAATCTAGAAAAAACAAAATCCAACTACGAGGCTATTTTTAAGCAGCTTGTTACGGGTGTGGAAAAACACCAGTTTAATTTCCGCTATGGCAGATACTTTTTGGATAATGGCGATAAAGACATAAATGTTATAATAAATAAAACAAGTATGGCGCATAGCACTGCAAAGTCCGGTGGTGCAGAAAATATTATGGACTATGACAATGCATTTTCCAAAAAAGTGGTGCAGTCTACAGATATTACTAATAAAATGCAAGATGCCCTTGAAAATCGTGAGTTTAAAGTTTATCTGCAACCTAAGTTTAGTATAGTGGATAGCGAGATTGTGGGTGCGGAGGCTCTTGTAAGGTGGGTAGAGAGTAGTGGGAATATGATATTTCCAAATGACTTTATACCATTGTTTGAGAAAAATGGATTTATAGTAGAACTGGATAATTATATGCTGAAATGTGTTTGTGAGCATATAAGAGAGTGGCTGGATAAAGGTATGGTTTGCGTGCCTATTTCTGTTAATTTCTCTAGGGTTCATATGAAAAATCCTTATTTTGTTAGCGAAATATTTGGTATTACAGAGCAGTATGGTGTCCCTACTGAGTATATTGAGGTAGAGCTGACAGAAACCACAATAACAGAGAATGAGCACGCGCTAGAAAAACTGCTGGATGATTTGCACGAAGTTGGTTTTGCTGTGTCCATAGACGATTTTGGTGCGGGGTATTCATCTCTAGGTATGCTGAAAAACTTTAGGGTGGATACACTAAAACTTGATAGAAGCTTTTTTGTAGACAGTGGCAAGAGTGACCGTGGCGACCTAGTGGTAGATGGTATTATTAGCCTAGCACATACCCTGCATATGTACACTGTGGCAGAGGGTATAGAAACACAGGAACAAGTAGATTTTCTAAAAGAAGTGGAGTGTAATGCAGCACAGGGATATTTCTTTGAGAAACCTATGCCAGTAGCAGACTATGAGAAAAAATATCTGACAAAATAAATGTAAAAATCTCTTGCTTAGCCATAAATGTGGGCTGGGTAAGAGATTTTTTGATGTACGGAGTAGCTGTTAATTTTCTAACAAATGCTAGATGAGCACAAGTCTAGCAAATTATTATATATAGTGATAATTTAGTGGGTATAAAAGTATGAATAATATTGATTTTTAATAAATAATAGTATATACTTTAGGGGTTGGACAAATTTCTAGTTGTTTTTCAAGGAGATACGTCCATAGCATATCTAAAAATCGCTATACTGGCTACTATGAAAACACGGAGTTAAGTTATTTTCACCTAAAACCTATAAAATATTTTGGAGGAAGAATTGTGAATAATCAAAAAAACGGTAAAGTTGTCTCTGTTATGGATAGTATATCTACTAAGATAAATATAGTCACTGCCATTGTAATACTTTGTATAATGACGGGTATGATTGTATTTAATTTCAATGACTTGAAAGGCTTGCTGTATGAAGCAGAGCAAGAAGAAAGTGTTAGTGGTACTAGCATATTAAGCTATGTGATGAATGACATAGATGCTTTTCCACAAGCAGATATGACAGCAGTGCTAGATAGCCTAAAAGCTGCGACTGGCAGTGAGTATACTATTTTTAAGGACGATGTAAGGGTTTACACTACTATTATGCAGGACGGTGCACGTGTCGTTAATACTAGGCTAGACGCAGAGATTGCCGATGCAGTGCTTAATAGAGGGGAGAGCTATACAGGACAAGCCTACATACTGGGAGTGGAGCATATCTGCTCATATGTGCCACTGAGGACGACAAGTGGCGAGATAATAGGTGTGCTGTTTTCTGGTCGTCAAACTAGCGATATTATGCCTATCCTTATAAAGGAGGCGTCGTTTACTGCTGGTATAGGCATTGCGCTAATGATAGTAGCACTGGTTGTTATTTATATTATAATAGATAAAACGATAACCAAGAGACTGAGCAAAGTTGTAGTTACTGCTAGTGAATTATCCGTGGGTAATTTTAATAACTCACTAGAAAAGAGCAAGCTAAAAGACGAGATAACATGTCTAGAGGATACATTCTCGGAGATGCAGAGCAATATAACTACTCTGAAAAAAGATGTAGTTTCTATACTTGATGCAATATCACAGGGTAACTGGGATGTACGTGTAAAAACACATGATGTATATATGGGTGAGTGGGAGTCGCTTGCTGTTTCTATAGATACTATGATAGACATGGTGAGTAGCGCACTGTCAGAGGTTTCTATGGCTATAGTGGAGATAGAAACAGGCTCTGTAAATGTTGCGTCCGGTGCACATAACCTGTCCACTTCATCAGAGGAACAGTCCACAAGTGTTGGAAAACTATCGGGCACACTTAGCAATATATCTAGCCAGATAATGGCAAACTATGGCGATGCAAAAGAAGCTAATGGACTGGCTGTAGTAGCAGGAGAAGTTACTATAGGCACACTGGGTGACATGAAACAAATGCAAGATGCAATGCGTGAAATACACACAACATCTGAGGATATATCCAAGATAGTAAAAATAATAGATGACATAGCTTTCCAAACAAATATACTAGCGCTTAATGCCTCTGTAGAAGCTGCACGTGCTGGCAGTGCTGGTAAAGGCTTTGCAGTTGTTGCAGATGAGGTGCGCAACCTTGCTAAAAAGTCTGCACAGGCTGCAAATGATATCACCAAGCTGATAGACTACTCAGTAGAAACAGTCGGCAAAGGTGTAAATATAGCTAGCAAAACAAATACATCTTTCGAGGATTTGGCGAAGAAAGTGCAGGAAATGATATCGCTAATAGACAAGATTGCTGTATCTTGCGAGAGCCAGGCTATTGATATTAAACAGACAAACCTTGATATAGAGATGATTAATTCTATTACCATAGCAAATAACAACATTAGCCAAGAGAGCGAAGCAACAAGCGAAGAGCTTTCGGTACAAGCAAACAACCTGCGCGTTTTGATTGAGCAGTTCAAGCTTTAATTCTATAAAATAAATATAATTAACGGAGAATAGATTATGAAATTTGGTGTATGCATAGGTACTACAGAGTTTGAGAAAATGGAGATACTAAAAAAACTTGGTTATGATTATGCAGAGTTTGCTTTTTCTAGCCTAGCAACTTTATCGGCTGAAGATTATGAAAACTGCAAGAGAGAAGTAGCAAGAATAGGTATATCTGTAGAAAGTGCAAACTCATTTTTACCAAAGGAACACAGCGTAGTAGGTGATAATGTAGACTATGATAAGCTTACAGAGTACTTGGAAACTGGCTTTGCAAGATGCAGTGAGCTAGGGATAGAGATTGTTGTGTTTGGCTCTCAGCATGCGAGAAATGTTCCTGCAAACTGTAGCCACGAAAGAGCAAACGAGCAGCTGATATATGCAATAAAGAACTACATAAGCCCTATAGCAAAGAAATATTCTGTTACTATCACCATAGAGCCATTGTCTAGGGCGGACTGCAATATAATTAACACTGTTGGCGAGGCTGATACACTCGCAAAAGCAAGTGGTTGTGACAATGTGTTTGCACTTGCTGACCTGTATCATATGTATAAAAATGAGGATAGCGTGATAGGGCTAACAAAGTATTATGGACAGATTAAGCACTCACACATAGCTAATGGTGCTGGTAGGATATACCCAAAACCAAAAGATTTTGCAGACTATATTGGCTTTTTGCTACAACTGAGCAAAGCGGGATGTCCAAGAACATCTATAGAGGGTGCATTTACAAACGACTTTGAGAAATCTGCAAAAGAGAGCCTGGAGCTACTAAGAGAAATAGACGCATTAATACAGTGATAGATAGGGTGGGGAGTGATAGATGGTGTGCATAAATAGTAGTATATATAAAACATGTACGCTATATATTAGCGACCAGTCCGTTCACACCAAAGTTTAATAATGCTGTAAGTAGCGAAATGTTAGTAATTAGGTTTCTGATATTTCGCTACTTTATTTGTAGATATAGTTCTCGATTTATTGTAACAAGGAGAGGGAGAGTAAATGGGAGATAACTGGTATGTTATTCTGGAGCTAGAGTTTGACCCACCAATAGTGGACGAACAGAAGATACTAGAGAGAATAGAAGAAAAAGCAAAGTTTTGGTCTACAAATTTCCAAGATTTTAAAAACGGTGCACAGTATAGGGCGCATCACCAAAATATACCAAAAATAAAAAAAGATATGCTTGGTGAGACAAATATCAGGGCAGAGCTTGCAAAAGAGGCTTGCGACATAGTATATCCACCGATAGATGAAGTAGTAAAGATGCTTGGCAGAAACAAGAAGATAACAGTGGATGAGGTGGATAGACTATCAAAGGCGAAAAAAATATCGGTAGAAGTTATAAGAAAAAGAGCGAAAAAACTTGGTATAGAGTTTGAAGAAGTCAGCAGTGCAAAAAAGAACCAAGATTTATATGATAAATACTACAAGAATAAGCCAAAAGATGCTAATAGATTTGATGGAATGAAACAGCAGTTATCTACGTTCGGTGTAGATAATTTGTACGATTTTTTATATGCTAATACAACTACAAAAAATGCAGATAAACTGCCATGCAACACGCTAATAGCACAGGCGGTAGCAAAGAAGAAAAATGATTATTTTAAGCATGATAGCGTTAGTGGTACAGGCTCTAAGCTATGCCAGCAATGTGAGATAGCGTTTAAAGATGAGAGCAGTAAGGCAAGCTATGATGAATACCTAGAATACAACAATAGGCGAGAGATTTTAACAAGGGCAAAAGAGCTATCACAGATATCGGAAGATGGCATTACAGTAGAACATAGTGGAGCCATAGTAAGGGAATTAACCTATATTCTTAGAGATGTAAAGCAAGCAGAAGACTTACTTTTCGCTTTTTGTAAGATAGAAAAAATACCATATAGTGCTAGTACAAAGGCTGTTGATACCACACATATAAAAGTTTGCCGTTGTGGATATATCAACGACGTTGCCGACGGTAGAAAGGTATGTGCAGACTGTGGACAGCCACTGAAAATAAAGTGCCCCAGCTGTAATACAGAAAATGATGCGAACATAAAAGTGTGTAAATGCTCTTTTAGGTTTGAAAACATGGATACTGTTAGAGCGCTATGCAACCAGGCAGACAATGCGGTAGAAGCGCTGGATTTTGAGACAGCACGTGTGCATCTTGCAGAAGCTCAAAGACGCTGGAAAAACAGCGACATGGAAAAAGAGGTACAAGCAAAACTAGCAGAGTTTGAACAGCGTGTGGGCAAAGAAGTAGCAGTAATGCGTGGGGCTATAAAGGAAAAAAGATATTGTGAGGCGCGTGCCAAGTATAGTAATGTAAAAAAACTTTTCCCGAGCTACAGTGATAGTGCAATGGAAGAAGAAATATCGCAAGCAATAGAAAAAGCACAGGGCCTGTTTAATCAGGCAAAGAAAGCAACAGCAGAAAAAGATGTTCTGGAGCTGTGCGTTGGTGCATTTGATATATGTACCGACCTACCAGGTATAAAAGAGCTAATGCCAACGCCACCACAAATCAGCAGTATTTCTGTAAAAACCGACCCAGTAGCAAAAACAAATGTTGTTTCTTGGTCGGATATCGGTGATAGGTCAGTGAGGTATGTTGTAGTTAGGAACACAAGTGGCTGGGTGAAAAATATATCAGATGGCGAGGTTGTTTTCCGTGGTAGTGCTAATGCATATGCTGATGACAATATCCTGCCAGCAACACAGTACTACTATAATGTATTCACAGAGCGTGCTGGCATCTCGTCACTGGGAGCCAAAAAAGAGTCTGATGCTGTAGTAAACTTGTTTGAGGTAAGCGGTGTAAACGCAGTAGGTGCAAACTCCTCGCTTAATATAATATGGGACGACCTACCAGATAACGCCACAGCAGAGATATACCAAGTACAGCCAACGGGAAAAGAGAGCCTTGTGGCGACTACTGTTGCAAGCTCATACTTAATATCAAACCTAGAAAATGACAATACATACAGCTACCGTGTGGCACTCTCTTACACAGTGTCAGGGGAAAAGATGCTCACTGGTGGTGTGAATATCAGTGGTACACCCACTTGTCCACCACTGCCCATAGACACACTGCGCGTAAAAGCAACACAGGATAACACATACGAGGCTACTTGGTACCAAAACGATAACACAGAAACTCGGCTGTTTTGCTCTACATCCAAGCCACCATATAGCGTGGGCGAGGTAGTCGCTATTTCTGCATTGGAGCAAGAAATGCAACCACTACAGCTGTTACCACTCCCAAATAAATCTAGCGAGAGGCTAAAGGCAGGCGAGAGTGGCTTTTCTTTCCAATATAGTGGAACAGAGCTACTATATGTTGTTGCAATAGCAGTCAAGTCTGGCTCGGGTGTTTTTGGGTCACTGGGACGTGCTAGCAAGGGTAGCACAGTGAATATAAAAGAAATCCGTCCTGTAAATGGGCAGATAAATATCTTCCTAGATGCACCAACAAGTGCTACAGGCTTTGTAGTGCTGTATAGCTTTGAGCGTTTTGCAACTGATATAGAAGATAGGGAAGCGATAAGAAAACATATCCCTATAAAGCAGTTCCAGTATAGTGGGGCTATTGTGATAGATACCCTAGAGCCACGCAAATACTTTTTCTCTGTGTTTGCAGAGTTTAGGGCGGACGGTGAAATCGACTACTCCTCAGCCATGGACTATATCTTTGATAACACCCCCAGCGAGAATATCACATACTCGATATCGGTGAGCAAAAAGCTGTTTAGCACACCACAAATCGTGCTAGAGTTTGAGGGTGAGAACAAGGAGTTTGAGCTACCAGCCGTGGATATTATGTCTGCGATAGGCAATACCCCAATGTTTAAAGCATCTGCACAGCTACTACATACTGTGGAGGCACAGCACGTAAAAGGCACTGTACAGGTGAAGATACCTGCAAAAGGCATACCGAAGAATACGTTTATAAAAGCATTTTTTGCAGATGAAAATGCACATGATGCAAACCAGCTACGCATTAAGCTAAAATCTAACAATAAAATAACCTAGGAGGTCTAGAGATGGGAATAAAAACCACCTTCATTTGTCCATATTGTTTCGAGAAAAACAAACTATCTGCTGTGCAGTTCCGTTGCATAAACAAGCGTTGCAAAGATGTTGACGATATAGAGATAACACAGTATGAGAATGGTAATATCAGTATGCCCAAACAGGGCAAGACAGCCTTTACTGCTCCGTCAAAGAGTGCTTTTGCAGTGCCAAAGTCTGCAAAATGCCCAGAGTGTAACAACACTACATACAAGCATATATGCCCCTCTTGCCACAATGAGCTACCAGAGAGTACACTGACAGGCAAGGATATGATAATCTCTGTAGTTGGCTCACGTGCTACAGGTAAGAGCCACTTTGTAGGGGTTATTATAAACGAGCTAAAAGACAGAATATCAGTTGAGTTTGGTGGTGCACTAGAGGGCTTTGCCGATAGCTACGCACGCTGGCAGACATATTTTGGGAACAACCTATATGATAATAATATCAAGCTAGACCTGAGCAAGAGTAGCCTGCAAAATGTTGATAATGGTGCGTATCGCCCACTTATATTCAAGCTAAAGCTAAAGCAAAAGTCGTTCCTAAAACAGAGTATTGAGAGTTTTACATTTGTGTTTTTTGACACAGCAGGTGAGGACCTTAATGACGAAGATACTATGAGCACCGTGAATAAATATATATGTAAGTCCGCTGGTATTGTGTTCTTGCTAGACCCAATGCAGATACCAGCAGTTGCAAGCCAGCTAGACGAAAACACAGTACAGCGAGCAGCAGCGATAGATTGGCGACAGGCTACAAAGGCAGATGATATTATGACACGTGTTTCTAACCTGATACGCAGAGATAGAAAAATGTCGGACACTGCAAAGATAGATATACCAGTAGCAGCAGTTTTCTCGAAATTTGATGCAATAGAGTCACTGGTGCCACGTGGATGTGCAGTGCTAGAGCCTAGCCCACACTGTGCAAAAAAGCATTTTAACCTAGCGGACTGGCACAATGTAAACTCTGAGATACTGGGGCTTCTAAGTGAGTGGGATGCGAGTGCGTTTATCTCACAGCTAGACACAAACTACAGCAAATATTCATACTTTGCAGCATCTGCTCTGGGTATGAATAACAACCCAGATATCACAGGTAAGATACAGCGCCCACGACCTCACAGGATAGAAGATGCGTTCCTATGGATACTCAAAGAAAATGGGGTAATAAAAGCAAAATAACTACATTTTTTGAAAAGAGGTTTTAGATATGAGCCTACACCAAATTATTTATACATCTTGCATGCGTGGTATTTCTGGTGGGAATGATGGACAGCAGATATATTCGTATGATGCAAATTTTAATAACCCCAAAAGTGATGAAATAGCCAACTTGTTTTCTTACCAGACACCAACGCTTGATACAGGTGTTATTATGACTGAGGATATTGCGCAGACAATGCCAAAAGCCTTTATATACAGGGAAATAGCAGAGGGCACATACGCATTTGCTCAAAACACATATCTGGGTAGGGACTATATGGGCAGCGCTGGGCGTTTTGGTAACCATCTTAGCCATGTAGTAGTTGCAGATAGCAGTGATATCAAGAACTATCCGTGTGAGTACTATGGTAGCAGTATGCTACGCCAGCAAATGGATTATGGGGAAGTAAACAACCCAGAAACACCTAGCTTTTTGCCACAACCAGTGCTAGAAACTGGCTCTGCTGTAAATGTAGATGCAGTCATAGACTTTTTGGCTATTGATGGGCGTATGGAAATACTCAAAGATATGATATATGCTGTGCTAGCATATGAAAGACTGAAAAAAAGGGTGCTAATATGCGATACAACTGAGAACACAATACTGTGGATTGCTGCTATAGAATATACACTTACCCTAAGAATGGCACAGGGTATCAATTTTTCTACTTATGACTTTGCACCAGAACTGTCTGCCTCGCAGATATGTGGTGTACAGCAAAAAGGCACACGCTATGATGCCGAAAGCCACAGGCTACATATAGTGTTTGACCTATATACAAACGAGTGCGCGACATTTGCTAAAGACGAGAAGTTTTTTGACTTTGTGGATACCTGCCTTTCTTTCTCATACGAAACACTGAGAGAGTTCCATAGTTTTATAGACAAAGGCTATGATTACAACACTGCAAACGAAAGACTATATTCTGCTTATTGCCTGTATACTATGCTCTCGGACGGTGTTGAGCAGACCAGTGCAGAGAATATTGATAAAGCACTAGAGTTTGCAAATGAGTACGCATTACCTAGCGAGGAAAGGCGCATAATAGAAATTTTGCTAAGCCAAAAGGCTGGCCTGATAAGCTCCATTAATACATCTTTTACCTGTGTTATGAAGTATATTTTATCAAAAAAGAGCACACTTGCACCATTCCATATAAAAGAAATAAAGTATATAATAGTAGACAAGATTTTGTATGAATTCCTGCACTCTACCAGTGGGGAAGATGCTTTTACAGTGTTTTATAAATCTAGCAATATGATATGTAGCGAGAGTGGTATTAGCATGGCAACAGAGCTTATGCAGGCTGAGCACCGTGACAAGCTATTCAATGTTATGCAGAACAACACAGCCACTTGGAAAATATCTTTCCTTGCACGTGTGATATGCTCATATGTAAAGGATAAACAAATAACTATAGATAGCCAGTTTGTGGCGGGGTACATAGGGCAGACGTATATAGGCATTGTAAAAGCTGTGTATTCCAAAAATGCACAGAGTGGTTTTGTGATGGTTACACATATACTGGACGAGTTTTCCAGTGACTGTAGCTTGCTTGTTAGCATGGCACTTGTTGTAGATAGTATCTTGGTTAGTGTTACAGGAGCAAGGCAAGAGAGCGCTAATATGTGGAAGTATTTCACACAGATAATGATAAAGCACCAACCAAATAACTTTACGACAGCGTACAAAATATTTGCTACTAATAAGCGGTATGAGTTTGTGAATATGCTATACACTATCTCTATAAAAAACACCGCAGACGCACAGGGTTGCAAGCGACTATTCAGCGAGCATTATCAGGATTATGTGCTAAACAACGCAGAGTACAGCAAGCTATATAAAGAGCAGATACTAACAGATTATTTCCACAAAATAATAAACATAACAGGTGACGAGGCACGAATAGCGCAAATGGATTTATTTAGCCTGATATCCACACAAAAGCTGGACCTGCACTTTGCAGATAGCCTAGTCAAGACACTGCTAAAAGATATTCCGTACTCCAGCCTGACAAAAGAGAACAAGAAGTTTATAAAAACCGCGTTTGAGTATATATACAACTGCTTGCAAATGCCAATAACAGGGAAACTACTGCTACTATTTATACCTCTTGTGCTAGGTGAATGCAAAAAACCAAACCAACTACGTGACTCGCTAGAAGACCTAGAAATATTAATGACAGGCTCACAGGCAGACTTGGGCAGCTTGTCGCAAAAGGTAGCAGAAGATTATTTTGACTGGATATTACCGAATATCTGTGAGCTATATGGCAGAAAAGATGACCTTGCAAGGCTGTACAAGCTATTTGATATGCCCAGAGATATCAGCGAAGTTTTCTTTGCAGTATGCACCAGACTGTTCCTAAAGCAAAGCAAGAGCCAAAAAGACTACACTGTATTTTGTGACTATCTGGGCTTTGTATTTGAAAAAGGCACGCCACACATATGCACAGAGATAGGAAAATCGATGAGCAAGCTAGGTAAGCCGAAAATAGCAGAGGTAGACCAAACAATGTATAGCATTTACGGCAAGGAGAAAACTGCTATACGCCACTGGGAGGAGATAAAAAAAGTAGCAAATGCTACAAACCCACTGCTAAGTAGCATCACTGGCCTTTTTAAAGGGAAAAAAGATTAACTATAGTGAAGAAAGCGCCTGTCATGAATGATTTTACTCATTTGTGACAGGCACTTTCTTTTTGGTATTATGAAAACAAAAGTTATTCGCAATAAACAGGTGTAACAAAAGCACAACTACCATTTCTCTGGTATACTTCCAAATGATAGAAGTCTTTAGCATTATCAGATGTATCTTTGATATGTTTGGTTACATGGTAATTACTCTCGCTAATTATTGGGTGTACCTTGAACGCCTGTGAGTGGAAATATTTCATATGCTCACTATATCCATACTCAATAAGCTCGCCTACTTTTACCTCACGGATATGTCCGTTTACATCAATAGTTAGTGTGGAGTCTGTGCTACCCTGTATTTCTATTATCATAGCTGTTGTTTGTGGGTGCATTGGTGTAGTGTTCTTAAGCGTGTAGCACTGCCAAGAAACAGCATTTTCGCTCTGCTCTAGTATTTTGCTGTCTATGTCATTTGCATCATCGTGCCCGTCAGTAGAAAGACTGCTAGGTGCAAGCACACTACGCCCCCTAAAGCAAGGCTCGGCATCTACTATGGTACCACCATTTACAGAAACTTTACCATTCCACGCAAATACTTCGTCGCTATTGTTGCCCCAGCCCATTTCTATACGTAGCTTAAATTTAGTGTCGTTAGAGCTGTTTGCAAGTAGTAGCCCCTCTGTGATGTCTATAGGAACAAGGTTTTTGTATACTACTATTTTATCTATATTATAGCAAGCAGTTACATCAAAGAAGATATCACGGTCTTTGTCACAGTCTTTTATAACTGAGCCCATTGGATGGTCATTTACAGAGAACTCACAGCCTATTCTATCGCCTGTTACAGCATATGTTCTGCGGTTTATCATTGCGTCCCAAATGCTTTCGCGTGTTTTTTCCTCTGCCCATACTGCCATTTTACCGTCACCATATGAGCCAGGGAAACCAGCGTGGTGGTCTGTAGAGCCTACAAAGCCGATATGTTTGCCTTGTTTTAGTCCCTCATACACTGTGTTGTGGCTGTCACGAGGACCCATATTGTGGTAATACGCATATGGTGCAGTTTCGCTCATTGCACAACCATGCTTAGAGCAAACCTCGATAAGTGGTGTTATGTTATTATCATGTTTCTGCCAGTCTATGCCCCTGTAATTTGGTGTGTAGCCTATGTGATGAGCAACTGTCAAAGCTCTGCAACCACTTTTCTCTACAAGCTCACGTGGGGACTGTGGGTAAAACAATGGCAGGCTGTCATCTGGTGACACAATATGGTGGTCGCCATACTCGCAGGAGTGCATTTCATACGCTTGGAATGTAACAAAATCATCGTCATTACTCTCGCTGATAAGTTTCTTTACATGTTCCTCCCATAGGCGGTTGAATTTTGCAAAGCCCTCGGTATGGAAACCGACAACAAATGCAGTTTCATCAGTTTTGTCGTACATATCAGGCCACATAGCATGGCCGGTAATAGCACAGAAATCTAAGTGGTTTTTCGCATTGCGCAGTGCATTCTCTAGGCTTCCATATCCATATGAGATACCGCAGTGGTTGTGTATATCTCCCCAAAAAAGTTTCATAATGATACTCCATTCCGCCAGTCGCGTGGCTTGCTTCCACAACGTTGGCATAAATTTTAATGAAATTTGGTTTTTTAAGCATTGTGCAGAATAAATATTAGTTTAGAATGGTTGTAGTGCAGAGTTGCTATTAAGATATATGCGTACATCTGGGTGGCTCTGGCATATAGTTACTGGGAAATCTGCACTGATATCGCCATAAGCTGCACGGCGCACAACAGCTCTGTGCCAGTCCCTGAATACACCAAGTCTTATTTTCCTTGCAGATAATATCTCTTTCATGCCAACTGTTACGCAGTATTTAGGCATAGCCTCTATAGCGCCATTGAGGTCGCCGACACTGTTTATTGTGCGTGTCTCTGGGCTTATCTCTAGCTTGTGTGTAGTTAGGTTTGCAAAGTCATCTACACTTATATTTTGTGGTTCATTAAAAGCTAGGTGTCCATTAATCCCGATACCACCAAAAGCAATGTCCACACCGCCAAATTTTTCTATAATTTCCAGCACTCTATCAGGGTTCTGGGGGTCTGGGAAAACTCTGTTTTCTTCTGGCATTAGCAGGTCTGCATCTATTTTGCTATAGACTTCTCTGTTCATAAAACCACGGAATGAAAGCTTGGAGTTTATATCAATATAATTTCCGTCATCATCCAGATACTCGTCCATATTGATGAAAACACAGTTTTTTAGCGAAACACGCTCACTGTTTACAAACCTTGTAAAAATAGAGTACTGCCCCACAGGCCCTACAGGACATATAAAAACAGTAGTTTTGCCTATAGCATTATTAGCTTTTATCTCGTTCAACATTTCCATAGCCATATCATAGAATACTTCACGGCTCTCACCAAGTTTGATTAGTGGGATTTTTGCATCAGTTCCTAGCTCTTCGGCTGTTAGTTGATAGTAAGTCATATAGCACCTCTGGTTGTTATTTCTAGTATTACACTACTGGTTTTGGGAATGGGACATATGCACCCTTACGTAGCTCATAAGATGTTAGCTGCATATCTTCTTTTACTGCACGCTGGTCTCTTTTCGCACGTGCGTCTACCTCGTATGGGTCGCAGACAGACAGCAAACGTTTGTGGCACTCACTTACTACTTCTCCTACTTCTGGGGAGATATAGCCATCGCCTATAAGCGAATTATCTTCATATGGGTCATTGTTTAGGTCGAATAGCTGTGCACGGTTATAGCAGAAATACACATATTTATATTCTTTCCAACGTATCATATACATACCATTTGGCATGCCGTGGCAGTTATACTCGCTGAATGTAAAGTCTTTTGGGAATTTATCAGGCTCGCCATCGATTAGTGGCATTAGCGATGCACCGTCTATGTCAGTTGGCTTGGGTATCTCTAGTATATCGCATATGGTAGGGAAGATATCCACAAGGTTTACAGGGTGGTTTAGCATCTTGGGCTCTTTCCCTGGTATACGTATGATAAGTGGGATATTTGCAGACTCCTCGAACATTGTACATTTCCACCACATACCATGGAAACCAAGCTGTTCGCCGTGGTCGCTGGTATATATGATAGCAGTGCTGTCTTTAATGCCTATCTCGTCTACTTTGTCCAGTATTTTGCCTATGCGGATATCAAGCTCCTGTATAGCACAGTGGTAGCCGATAAGTAGCTTTCTCACTGTTTCCTCATCTACTATATCACATTTAAAATATGCTCTTAGCCACTCTAGCTGCTCATTAAGAGAGGTGAATGGTGGTTTAAGCCTATCGGGTACTTCTGTTATTATAGACGCAAAATGGTCCCAGTGCTCTTGTTCCACATAGAAAGGGAAGTGTGGATATGAAAAACCTACATAGAACATCCAGTCTTGCTCTTGTCCATGCTTGTCCAGCCATTCCAGTGTGTGCTCAAGCAAGTCATCATCTTTTGCAGGGGTTTTTCTTATGCCTATTCTTTGGTACCTAAGCTCGGACTCTACAGCGCCTACTTTCTCATCCCTGAAAAAACCGCCCAAATCTGGCGCACGCATAAGGCCTATCTCGTATTCTTCCTCAAACTCATAGTCGGCATCGTGGTGGAAATGGGTCTTGCCCATATATACGCATTTTTTGTTATGGGCTTTTAGCCTGTGCGATATACCCTCGACACTGCCATCATATGGTATAGCATTGTCCCACGCACCTAGCCTGTTTACATATCTACCAGTGAATGTAGCAGCCCTCGCAGGTGCGCAAACAGGGCAGGGACTATAGCAACTTGTAAAAACTGTGGATTCTGCGGCAAGTCTATCTAGGTTGGGCGTTTTCAAGATGGATTTATCAATAAACTGCATCATTCGCCCAGTATGCTCATCGGACATTATTTTTAGGACATTCATTGCAATAACTTCCTTTCATGTTTAAGAATAGATGTAACTCGTGCATTAGTCATAAAAATAGTTTATCAGATGGTGTTATTATAAGCAATGACACAGTTTTGCAAAATATCACTTTTTTGCAACTATGTGCTATTATATAGCTTTATTAATACAAAATGCAGATATAATAACAAATAAAAATACAAGCATGTCTGCCATTTTCGACAAGAATGCTTGTATTTACTATGGTTACTACTATATTTGTTTTGTTGTCCATTCCTCACAGTTCCACACATCTGTTGCAATATCGGTGTAGAATTCTGGTTCGTGGCATATCAAAAGTATGCTACCTTTATATTTCATTAACGCTTGTTTTAGCTCTTCTTTTGCATCTACATCAAGATGGTTTGTAGGCTCGTCCAGCAACAAAACATTACTATCTTTATTAATAAGCTTACACAGTTTCACCTTTGCCTGCTCACCACCACTTAGTACTTTTACAATACTCTCGATATGCTTGGTAGTAAGCCCGCATTTTGCAAGTGCACTTCTTACCTCACGCTGGTTATAAGAGGGGAACTCCTGCCATACATCTTCTATGCAGGTGGTGTTGTCTGTATATTTTGTTTCCTGCTCAAAATATCCCAGATGTAGGTAGTCGCCAAGCTCTGTGCTACCACTTAGTGGCTTTACCTCGCCCATGATACTGCGTAGCAATGTCGTTTTACCAATACCATTAGCGCCTGTGAGCACTATCTTTTTACCACGCTCCATCTCTAGCGTAAGCGGTTTTGAAAGTGGTTGGTCATAGCCTATTACAAGGTCTTTTGTCTGGAAGATATACTTGCTAGCAGCTCGTGCTTCTCTAAAATTAAACTCTGGCTTTGGTTTTTCTCTTGCAAGCTCTATTACATCCATTTTATCAAGCTTTTTCTGGCGTGACATAGCCATATTTCTTGTGGAAACGCGTGCTTTATTGCGTGCAACAAAGTCTTTAAGCTCATCTATCTCTTGCTGTTGTCGCTTATATGCAGCCTCTAGCTGGCTCTTTTTCATGGCATATACTTCTTGGAACTTGTTGTAGTCTCCTACATATCTATTAAGCTGTGCGTTCTCTACGTGGTATATAAGGTTCACCACGCTGTTAAGGAATGGTATATCATGAGATATCAATATAAAAGCATTTTCATAGTCTATAAGATATCTTTTAAGCCACTGAATATGAGATTCGTCTAGGTAGTTGGTAGGCTCGTCCAGTAGCAAAATATCAGGTTTTTCTAGGAGTAGCTTGCCTAGCAGCACCTTTGTACGCTGTCCACCACTTAGCTCTGTCACATCTTTATCAAGCCCGATATCCTCAAGCCCCAGTGCTCGCCCTACTTCATCAACTTTAGTATCAATGATATAAAAATCCTTGGTATCAAAAATTTCTTGTATCTCGCTAAGTTCTTCCATCATTTTTTCAAGCTCGTCAGGTGTGGCGTCACCCATACAGTCACAAAGCTCGTTCATGCGTTCCTCTAGCTTAAAAAGTGGTGCGAATGCGTTCTTGAGCACATCTCTTATAGTTAGCCCTTTTTCTAGGACTGTGTGCTGGTCTAGGTAGCCAACACGTACGTTTTTGCTCCATTCTATCACACCCTCATCAGGCATTAGTGAGCCAGTTATGATGTTCATAAAGGTGGACTTACCCTCACCATTAGCACCTATAAAACCAACATGCTCACCCTTTAGCAGACGAAAAGACACGTTGTCCAGTATTGCTCTATCTCCAAACCCGTGATTTAGGTTTTGTACATTCAAAATACTCATTTTTGCTCCGTTCCACCGACACATGCCTATTCCATGATATCGGTATAAATTTTTATAGAGGTATATCAGCTTTCACACCCCTATATTCTTCTGTGCTTTGCACGCAATACCAACCAATTTTATAACAAAAACCTGTAAATTGCAAGCTTTTTTGCATATCTATTTACCCTAAATAGTGTAAGATTTATTTTGGTGGTAATACAAATTGACAAAAGAGATAAGATGTGCTATGTTGTTAATAAATAATATGTAGAAGGAGTGCATGACAATGAGACAAGATTCGTATTTTGATGGTGGGTTACTGCAATATATTGGCTGGATAATTCTAGGATGGTTAGTGACTGTTTTTTCGCTTGGTATTTGCTACCCGTGGGCACTATGCATGGTATATGGCTGGAAAATCAACCACACAGTGGTAGAGGGTAGGCGACTAAGGTTTGTAGGTTCGGCAGTGGGGCTATTTGGCAACTGGATAAAATGGTTCTTGCTGACAGTAATTACTTTGGGTATTTACTACTTCTGGGTGTTTATCGCACTAGAAAAGTGGAAAGTAAAAAATACTATTTTCGCCTAGTCGGGCAGCCCCGACAGGCACTCCACCACCCATAGTCTGCTATATGAATAAGTAATGTTTTGGTGGTGGGTTAAACTATAAATTAGATTACAAACTGTGGTTAGTTTGCGTTCCTGTAACTAGCTTGTACATGGAATAACTCTGTGCCCTTTTCTCATACTTTTCAGTCGAGAAAAGTATGCAAACTCTCCAGCG
>CAYJFF010000037.1:7690-24768 GCA_964369345.1 uncultured Oscillospiraceae bacterium | reverse complement strand
TAACACTCCTTATTTAGACATATATTTGTTATATGCAACTCTTAGCTCCTCGGCTTTTTCCTCTGGTGATGTTGGGTTGCACCATGCGCCCATACCTGTCTCGGAAGATGCGAAGAATTGTTGTCTATCTGCTGCACGCATAGGTGGGTAGAACTCAATATGGAAGTGGTAGCTCTTGCTATGGTCACCACTGTTGATAGGTGAGTTATTCATGCACATCATATATGGGAAATCAGTGTCGAACAGGTTGTCGTACATACCTGCAACAGCACCCATAGTTTCGCCAAGAGAGTTTAGCTCTTCTTTTGTCATCTCGCCGATGTTGGAAACATGCCTATTAGCTATGATATTAACACCATATGTGATAGGGGAGAAGAAAGGGACAAAAACTGTAAAGTGCTCATTTGTAAATATTATACGCTTGTCTTCTTTTTTCTCATCTGCGTGTAGGTCACAGAACAGGCAAGAGCCTTTTTCTGCATAGTACTCAGCAGCGTTCTCAGCTTTTATCTTTGCTTTTTGTGGGATAAAGCTATAGCCATAAGCCTGACCGTGTGGGTGTGGCATTGTAACACCAACTACGTCACCACGGTTCTCGAAAAGAAAGCAATACTTGATTTTTTCATCAGCAGCCATATCATCAAAAACTTCTCTCCACATAGCAGCCAGTGCGTGTAGATGCTCTTTTGATAGCTCTTTTATAGTAACTGTGTGCTGGTCGCTATATAGTAGAACCTCACACTTGCCATACGCTGGAGCAACCTGTAGCAAATCTGTTGCAACATCATCGGGTGTTGGTGGTGTGTTTGATAGCGCTGGGAAGTCGTTAGGATAGCGCAGTACGGTAAAGCCCTCGTCCGGCACCTTGCCAGAGCCTTTGCAGAAAGGACACCAGTTTTTAGGCATTTGTGGTCTGCTCTGTCTGTGAGAAGCAACCATTACCCAGTCTTTTGTTAGCGGATTCCATCTTAGTTCAGCCATATGTAACCTCCTGTAGTACATTCATATTCTATATCGTTATTATCGTATCCAGATTAAACTTCTAGCATATACCCACCAACTGGGCGAATAGCTAGGCGGTAGCAACAGTTTCTGCCAAAAACATCTTCCATGCCACTAATGAAGTTATCTACCATATCATTGGGAACAAATGCCTGTATAGTACCAGCAAAACCGCCACCATGTACACGGCAAGCACCTCTGCCACCTAGCAGATTACTAGCTATAGCAAGTGCAAGAGAAACAGAACGTTCTTTTTCGTCCAGTGGGTAGATATTTTGTAGTTGCTCCTGTGATGAGGACGCAGAGGCTTTTATCAGCTCTAGGAAAAGGTCTATATCTTGGTTTTTTAGTGCATCTGCTTGTGCCTTTGCCCTGTCATTTTCTGCAAAGAAATGTATAGAGCGTAGTATAGCACGGTCGGTAACTGCACTGCGTAGCTTATTGATATTTGCAAAGAACTCGTCAGGGTCAACCTCACGTAGCACTTGCTTATCAAAAAACTTAGCCACAGAGCTCATCTCGATTGGTATTGAGGAGTAGTCTGGGGTAAGGTCTGCGTGGCTACCACCAGCATTGATTACGCATAGTGTATAGCCCATCTCGCCAAGGTCACAACTTACTTGCTCCACCACTGGGTTTTCTGTATCTGCAAAGTCTATGGCAACAAAGCCACCAACGGAGGAGGCTGTTTGGTCCATAAGACCGCTAGGCTTACCGAAGAACACGTTCTCAGAATACTGTCCGATTTGTGCAATCTCTACTGGGGAAATCTCGTTGTTATTATATAGGTAGTTAAGTATTGTGCCCACCATTACCTCGTAAGCTGCGGAAGAAGAAAGCCCTGAGCCACGTGGCACGCTAGATGTCATATATGCTTTGAAACCGCCTACTTTGTAGCCACGTTTTCTAAAACCATCTACTACACCGCTGATAAGCGCGTGAGATGTATTGTATAGCTCTGGGACAACAGTTATAGTGCTAAGGTCGATAGTGCAAAGAGGGAAACCCTCTGACAATATGCAGATTTCATTCTCTGCTATGGGTGATGCCGCTGTGATAAAATCCATGGTAACAGCCGCAGCAAGTACACGACCGTGTTGGTGGTCCGTATGGTTGCCACCTATTTCGCTACGTCCTGGGGCAGAGAACAGGCCCATACTGTCTGTAGCACCGAAAGTTTTTGTAAAACCCTCTACTGCGTGTAGGTAGCGTGAAATATGAAGATTTATGTCAGACTTATATAACCAGTTTAGTTTTTCGCTATACAGGCCAAGCTGTAAATCGTCTGCTAATTTATTGGAGGAATGTAGCATAATTATGTACCCTTTCTTATATATCAAAGCTATTTCTTACAATTAATATTGTACTGCTAATGTGCAATGTTTTTCAATCCATAAATGCATATTGTTTATGGATTTTTGTTGCAGCAAAGGAGTTTTGGAAATAGAGTTATACAACATTAACTCTAATGGCAAAAAATACCACTGCTCTTTTGGTGGTTTTAACCATAGTATGCAAGATAGATATTTTTGTGGTGTAAGCAGGTGGTAGGCACTATAGTAAAAAATGCAATAATGTGTTATGTATAAAAGTAGGGCTACACATATCGTTTGCGCAGCCCCACTAAATTATAGTGTGATTATTTCTTTTTAAGGGAGATTGCAGCAGCAGCTATGATGGACACTGTTGCTAGAGCAGCAGCGATACCTACAACATCTGTTGCACCTGTGTCAGGGTTATATGCATCATTATCGTTGTTGTCGTCGTTATCGTTATCATCATCGTCGTTGCCATCACTAGCAGAGCGTAGTGGCTCGTCTGATATAACATAGTCGCCAAGTACATTTGTTTTTATCTCGTGAGACTCCATATCTTCGTCCCAGTCTGTGCCTAGGCGTGTTAGCCTGCCATTATCTACAGAGTAGAAATAGGTGTCATCTTCATAACCGTAGAAAGTCATAGTAGCAACACTTGTAAATCTTGGCTCTGCATCAAAGTTTAGGAACTCCATAACAGCATCGCTCTCTGAATTTGCAAGCAAGATATCACGGTCTGGGGTGTGGTTATAGTCTAGGAACAGAACTTCCTCATCATATACACGTACACTGACATCTGCAATATCTGCTTGGAACATCAGTGTGCCATATGGGTAGCCGTCGTCCTCTGCCTCTACAGTATATATAGTATCTGGGCTTACCACCATAGATGGGATATCGCCATCATTATCTATATATATAGTATCCTGTGCGTAGCCTACTGTGCAGTCTATGACAATCTCTAGGAAGTCTCCGTTCTCTTTGTCACGGATTTTTATTGTGCCTTCTAGTGGCTTTTCTTTTGTTTCTGTGTAGTCTTCTCTTAATGTTATAACTATAGCACCCTCGTCATTATCCAGCTTGACAGATGCAACCATATCTTCGCCCTTCTCCCAGTCCTGTCCTGCTACAGAGTAGTACTCGCTGTCTATAATCTCTGTTGGTGGGGTAACCCACACATCGGGTGTGCTACCGTCTATCATTATTTCTTCGCCAGGGGTAAAATCTGCCGCTGTCGCAGAAATAGTAAGAATAGACATTGCTAGTAGTGGTAGAATAAATTTTTTCATTTTGTAACCTCCAAATAATATCTTTTGTGGAAAGACTTCTCTGCCTTTCTTGATAGTATTATGTTACAAAATAGTTAAAGTATTAGCAGAAAATAAATTTATTTGGTGGCAATTTATGGAATTTGTTGCATATTGTGGAAATTAAGTAAGCAGAATAAAATCAAAACTGCATAAATTCTGGGTTTTTAGCCAAGTTTAAACTATGATTTGTTATTTTTGCGTTTTTGTTTGTAATTAGTTTTTTATCTTCTTTTAACAAGCAGGTTCTCTACCCAGCCTTTTTTGAATTTTAGCGAGATATAGCCGATAACGGACATGGCAAATGCACCAACAGTGTCAACTATCAAGTCTTTCATGGTGTCTGCGAGTGCTGCTTGCCCAACAAACAATGTGCCGTCCTCTGTGCCGAACTTCTGCATATTTGTTCCCATTATTACATCTGCAAGGTATTCGTATACCTCCCACACGACGCCGAGTGCCATTGCAAAACATAGCGCAAAGGTTGCGACAAATATGGGGCTTAGGTGAACGTCAAACCTGTCTGTATTATTAAGTAGCGTAACAAATGAAAAACCAAGCGCACCCAGTAGTGCACCGCTAAAAGCATGTAGTATAGAATCCCAATGCGGTACATTATAATAGAAAGAACGAACTTCTCCCAAGTATATAGCGCAGTATAGGAAAAGAGCGTATAGCATTAGCATACCAGATGGAATGAGTAGTCCCACACGTTTTTGTAACATTCCAGGTAGTAGCATAGCGACTATACCCAGCACACATTGTGCAAGCATAAGCACGTAGTCGCCCTTTACACGGACAAACTCGCTACCTGCTGGCGCAACTGTGGGCGCTAGCGCAAAACGGATAGAAACAAAAACCAAGCTAAAGACCAGAGAAAGAAAAACGAAGATATTAAAGTATTTGTACCAAACTGCCTTGTCTTTTTTCATGGAAGAGCCTCCTCTTTATATATGAGTAGTGTTAACATAAGTATATGTATGAGAAATGAAATATATCAAAGTATACTTTATGTGTTTTTGTACAGTTATATTTTACCATATTCTTTTGTTCTCGTCTAGATGTAAAATGAAAGTTGAGTTATTAAAGAAATGTTCATTATTATATGGGTTTAAACTGTTGACAATGGTTTGTGATTGGTGTATAATGTAATACTGTATCAGAATGACTAATTGTACCTAAAATGCCATATTTGGTGCTGATAGAAGTACGAGTTTTACTCTTGTGACTATGCAGTAATATCAAAAAACGGCAGTATTGGTAAATGTTGTGAAATGGAGTGTGAATTAGCTGATGGTCAATGTTAAGCCTGTCAAGCTGGGTAAGAATACCCGTATGAGTTTTGCTCGTATCGACGAAATCTTGGATATGCCCAACCTTATCGAGGTGCAAAAAAACTCGTATAAGTGGTTCCTGACTGAGGGACTGAAATCTGTTTTTAAGGACATCTCTTCCATTACCGACTACCAAGGCAACTTGGTGCTCGAATTCCTAGACTACAAGCTGGATGAGAAACCCAAATACACTATAGCTGAGTGTAAGGAAAGAGACACCACATATGCGGCTACTATGCGCGTGCGTGCTAGCCTACTAAACAAAGAAACTGGCGAACTAACAGAGCAAGATATTTTCATGGGCGATTTCCCGCTAATGACAGAGTCTGGCACATTTATTATTAATGGTGCAGAGCGTGTTATAGTATCACAGCTAGTGCGTAGCCCAGGCGTTTACTTTGATAGCAGGTATGACAACGCAGGTAAAAAACTATACGAGTCCACAATTATCCCTAACCGTGGTGCGTGGCTAGAGTACGACACAGATTCTTCTGACGTATTCAGCGTTCGTATAGACAAAAACCGTAAATTGCCTATAACAACTTTTGTGCGTGCACTAATGCGTATAAAAGACGATATCTCTGTAGAGGATATGAACGCAGACCTTACAAATGCGCTTACATTATATAAAGGTACTGACGAAGAAATCTATGAGATTTTCGGTGAAGATGATTACATCACAAAAACAATAACAAGCAAAGACAATGAAATGAATGGCGACGAGGCTATACTGGAAGTTTACCGTAAACTACGCCCAGGCGAGCCACCAACACTGGATAGTGCTGTAAAACATATTGCACAACTACTGTTTGATGCAAAAAGATACGACCTATCACGCGTTGGACGCTACAAATACAACAAGAAACTTGGTCTTGCTACACGTCTTAACGGGCAAACACTGTCCCGTCCTGTTGCTGACCCTATGACTGGTGAGATTGTTGCTGATAAAGGCGAGACAATCAACCGTGAGAAAGCACAGAACCTAGAGGCTATGGGCGTTGACCACGCATTTGTTCTTGTTAATGACAAAGAGCTAAAAATTATCACTAATGGCATGGTAGACATAAAAGGCTTTATTGACTTTGATGTAAAAGACCTAGGTGTTAATGAAAAAGTGCGTTTTGACGTGCTAAAAGCTATACTTGGTAGCTGTGGCTCCGAAGAAGAAATTCGTGAGGCTATCAGGCTGAGAATAGACGAGCTTATCCCAAAACACGTGCGCAAGAGCGATATTTTCGCTTCTATCAACTATATGTGTAACCTAATACACGGTATCGGCAACACAGACGATATCGACCATTTGGGCAATAGACGTATACGTAGTGTTGGTGAGCTACTACAAAACCAGTTCAGAATTGGTTTTTCCAGAATGGAACGTGTTATTCGTGAGAGAATGACAACACAGGCACAAGATGCAGAAAAAATAACACCACAGGCACTTGTAAATATCCGCCCTGTTGTGGCAGCTATAAAAGAGTTCTTTGGTTCATCACCACTATCACAGTTCATGGATCAAACAAACCCACTTGCAGAGCTAACACATAAGCGTAGGCTTTCTGCCCTAGGACCTGGTGGTCTTAGCCGTGACCGTGCGGGCTTTGAGGTTCGTGACGTTCACTATAGCCACTATGGCCGTATGTGTCCTATCGAGACTCCAGAGGGTCCAAACATCGGTCTTATCTCCTATCTTGCTACATTTGCACGCATCAATGAGTATGGTTTCATAGAAGCACCATACCGCAAAGTAGATAAAGAAACAGGCGTTGTTTCCGACAAGATAGAGTATATGACAGCAGATGTAGAGGACGAATACGTAGTTGCACAGGCAAATGCTAGGCTGGACGAAGAGAATAGATTCTCTGACAAAATGGTCAGCGTGCGTTACCGTGATACTGTGCAAGAGGTTGGGAAAGACCGTGTTGACTACATGGATATCTCCCCTAAAATGGTGCTTTCTGTAGCTACAGCGATGATTCCATTCCTTGAGAACGATGACGCAAACCGTGCGCTAATGGGCGCGAACATGCAACGTCAGGCTGTACCACTAATCAAGACAGATAGCCCTGTTGTTGGTACTGGTATGGAGTTTAAAGCAGCAGTTGACTCTGGTGCTGTACTACTATCAAAACACAATGGTGTTGTTGAGCGTGTTTCTGCTGATGAAGTTGTTATCGAGACAGAGACAGGCGAGAGAGTGCCATATGCTATAACAAAATTCTTGCGTTCTAACCAAGGTACTTGTATCAACCAGCGCCCTGTAGTGGAAAAAGGCGAGCCTATCAAAGTTGGCGATGTTATTGCTGACGGCCCTGCTACAGATAACGGTGAGGTTGCACTTGGTAAAAATGCACTTATCGGCTTTATGACATGGGAAGGTTACAACTACGAGGATGCTGTTCTTCTTAATGAGAAGCTAATCCGTAATGATGTATATACTTCTATCCATATCGAAGAATACGAGATAGAAGCTCGTGATACAAAACTAGGACCTGAGGAAATCACTTGTGATATACCTAACGTGTCCGATGATATGCTAAGACAACTGGACGAGCGTGGCATTATCCGCATTGGTGCAGAAGTTCACTCTGGCGATATCATGGTTGGTAAAGTAACACCAAAAGGCGAAACTGAGCTAAATGCAGAAGAACGCCTATTACGTGCTATCTTTGGCGAAAAAGCTAGAGAAGTGCGTGATACATCACTAAAAGTACCACATGGTGAGTACGGCACAATTGTCGATGTAAAAGTATTTACACCACAGAACTGTGACGAGCTATCCCCCGGTGTTAATATGGTAGTTCGTTGTTATATCGCACAAAAACGTAAAATTTCAGTCGGAGATAAAATGGCTGGTCGTCATGGTAACAAGGGTGTTGTATCCCGTATATTGCCACAGGAAGATATGCCATATCTACCAGACGGACGTCCTCTTGATATCGTTCTTAACCCTCTGGGCGTACCATCTCGTATGAACATCGGTCAGGTACTAGAAGTTCATCTGGGTCGTGCAGCTATGGAGCTAGGCTGGAAAGTTATGACACCTGTATTCGACGGTGCTCATGAGGCAGATATCCGTGCAGCGCTAAAAGAAGCAGGCCTACCAGAAGATGGTAAGACTGTACTATATGATGGCAGAACAGGTGAGCCATTCGACAACAGAGTTACTGTTGGTTATATGTATTACCTAAAACTACATCACCTTGTAGATGATAAAATCCATGCTCGTTCCACTGGTCCATACAGCCTAGTTACACAACAGCCACTTGGTGGTAAAGCGCAGTTTGGTGGACAGAGATTTGGTGAGATGGAAGTTTGGGCACTCGAGGCTTATGGTGCTGCTTACACACTACAAGAGATACTAACTGTTAAGTCCGATGACGTTGTTGGTCGTGTTAAAACATTCGAGGCTATTGTAAAAGGCCTTAACGTACCTACACCGGGCATCCCAGAGTCGTTCAAGGTTCTTATCAAAGAGCTACAGAGCCTATCACTTGATGTGCGTGTGCTTGATAAAGATAATCAAGAAATTGACCTTAAACAAAACTTTGATGACGATGACAATATGGGACTTGCTCCTGCTGACCAAACCATCTTTGAGGAACAAAATGTAGAGATTGACTCCGAAATTGAAAGCGAATTTGCAGTTGAAAACATCGACGAGATGAGCGATGATGACCTGCAAGATATCGACTTTACGGCTGCTGACGATGACGAAGATAGTTTCTTCACAGAAGAACTTGTTATCGAAGGAATAGACGACATAGACTAGGGGCACACCGATAGTGTAGGCAACTGTGCTATCGGCAACCAACCTATTATATAAGGAAGAAGGGTATCAGATTGGAATTTAATACATTTGAATCTATAAAGATAGGGCTTGCGTCCCCTGATAGTATTCGCAATTGGTCTTATGGCGAGGTAAAAAAGCCAGAAACAATCAACTACCGCACCCTAAAACCCGAGCGTGACGGTCTGTTTTGTGAGAAAATTTTTGGACCACAAAAAGACTGGGAATGCTATTGTGGTAAATATAAAAGAGTGCGTTTTAAAGGTAAAATTTGTGAGCGTTGTGGCGTAGAAGTCACACGTTCAAAAGTGCGCCGTGAGAGAATGGGTCACATAGAGCTTGCATCTCCTGTATCGCACATATGGTACTTCAAAGGTACTTCATCACGTATGGGTCTACTGCTAAATCTATCACCACGTGTGCTAGAGAAAGTGCTTTATTTTGCATCTTATATAGTAATAAACCCAGGTGACACAAACCTAAAAACTTATCAGCTACTAGGCGAGCGTGAGTATTATGAAATGCGCGAAGCTTATGGCGACAACTTCGAGGCTGGTATGGGTGCTGAGTCCATACAAAAGCTACTACAAGTAATAGATTGCGACAAGCTTGTTGACGAAGTAAAAGAAGAGCTAGACAAGGCAACAGGCCAAAAACGTGCAAAACTACTAAAAAGACTGGAAGTTCTAGAAGCATTCCGTAACTCTGGCAACAAACCAGAGTGGATGATAATGGACGTACTACCAGTTATCCCACCAGAAATCCGTCCTATGGTACAGCTAGACGGTGGACGTTTTGCAACAAGTGACCTTAATGACCTATATCGTCGTGTTATTAACCGTAACAACCGTCTTAAAAAGCTACTAGAGCTTGGTGCGCCTGATATCATCGTGCGTAATGAGAAACGTATGCTACAAGAGGCTGTTGATGCGCTTATAGATAATGGTAGACGTGGTAGACCTGTAACAGGCCCTAACAACCGTCCGCTAAAATCATTGTCCGATATGCTAAAAGGTAAGCAAGGCCGTTTCCGTCAGAACCTGCTAGGTAAGCGTGTTGACTACTCTGGACGTTCTGTTATCGTTGTAGGTCCAGAGCTGCGTATGTACCAGTGTGGTCTGCCAAAAGAGATGGCGCTAGAGCTGTTCAAGCCATTTGTTATGAAAAGACTTAGCGACCTTGGTGTTGCTGACAATATCAAAAAAGCAAGAAAAATGGTAGAGCGTGGTGCACAAAAAGAGGTTTGGGATGCGCTAGAAATAGTTATCAAAAACCACCCTGTTATGCTTAACCGTGCGCCTACACTGCATAGGCTTGGTATCCAAGCGTTTGAGCCAATACTTGTAGAGGGTAGAGCTATTAAGCTACATCCACTTGTTTGTTCTGCGTTCAATGCTGACTTTGACGGTGACCAGATGGCTGTTCACGTACCACTATCAGCAGAGGCACAAACAGAGGCTCGTTTCCTAATGCTTGCGGCTAACAACCTGCTAAAACCATCGGACGGTAGCCCAGTTGCTGTTCCTTCACAGGATATGGTTCTAGGTTCTTACTACCTAACTATGCTAGTAGAAACAGAGATTGGCGCTGGCAAAGTGTTCCGTAACTCAGAGGAAGCACTAATGGCTTACCAAAACAAAGATGTTGGCTTGCACGCACCTGTAAAAATCAAGCGTGAAAAAGTGGTTGATGGCGAGCTATGCATAGGTCTTGTAGAAACAACAGTTGGTAGAATGATATTCAATGACCCAATACCACAGGATTTGGGCTTTGTTGACCGTAGCCTACCAGAAAACAAACTAAAATATGAGGTTGACTTCCTTGTTACTAAGAAACAGCTATCTCAGATTATAGATAAATCCATTAAACGCCACGGAACTACAAAAACAAGTGAAGTACTTGACTTTGTAAAATCACAGGGCTTTAAATACTCCACAATCGGCGCGCTTACTGTTGCGGTTTCTGATGCTACTATACCAGAAGAAAAAACACAGTATATTGCAGAAGCAGAGGAAAAAGTTTCTCAAATCCGTCGCCAGTACGAGCGTGGTTATATCTCTGAGGAAGTACGCTATGACCAAGTGGTAAAAGTATGGACTGATACTACAAATAAAGTACGTGGTGCTCTGGAGAAAAACTTTGGAACTACAAACCCAATCTTTATGATGGCACACTCTGGTGCTCGTGGTACCATGGACCAGATTAGACAGCTTGCAGGTATGCGTGGTCTTATCGCGAATACATCTGGTCGTGCTATCGAAATTCCTATCCGTTCTAACTATCGTGAGGGTCTGAATATCCTTGAGTACTTCAACTCATCTCGTGGTGCGCGTAAAGGTCTTGCTGATACTGCGCTACGTACAGCTGACTCAGGTTACCTAACAAGACGTCTTGTTGACGTATCACAGGAAGTTATCATACGTGAGATGGACTGTGGCACACATGAGGGCATCGAAGTTTACGAGATTAGCGATGGTGGACGTGTTATCGAGCCGTTTGCTGAGCGTCTAATTGGTAGATATGTTGCGAATGACTTGTATCACCCAACAACTGGCGAGGTACTTGTAAACCGTGACAAAATGATGGACGAAATAGATGCTAAGAGAATTATCGAGGTAGGCATTGAAAAAGTGCGTATCCGTTGTATCATTAACTGTGAGGCAGCTGATGGCGTTTGTGCAAAATGCTATGGTGCAAACCTTGCAACTGACCAACCTGTTGCTATCGGTGAATCCGTTGGTATCATCGCTGCTCAGTCAATCGGTGAGCCTGGTACACAGCTAACAATGAGAACTTTCCACTTTGGTGGTGCGGTTTCTGCTAGCGATATCACACAGGGTCTACCACGTGTCGAGGAGCTGTTTGAGGCTAGAAAACCTAAAAACGCAGCTGTTATCTCCCACTGTGACGGTGTTGTTTCGTTTGATAAAGACAACAAAGGTGTTGACCTTGTTATAGTAGATAGCCTAGACTTTAACAACCCAGAGCGCTTTGAGCATCAGATAATATTTGGTTCTAAACTGCGCGTAAAAGCTGGCGATACAATCAAAAAAGGTGAGTTTATCACAGAGGGCTCTGCTGAGCCATCAGAGATACTTGCTGTTAGCGGTGAACTTGCTGTACAAGAATATCTAACAAAAGAAGTACAGATGACTTTCCGTACACAGGGTGTTGATATCAATGATAAGCACATCGAGGTTATAGTTCGTCAGATGATGAAGAAAGTTAAAGTAGAGGAAACAGGTGATACATCACTTGTGCTTGGCGCTCTAACTGACCGTAGCGAAGTTAAACGTGCAAATGCACAGATAGATTACCTAAATAGCCTAGACGGTGGCGAAAGACAAAAAGCTGTTATCCGTCCTGTGCTACTTGGTATCACAAAAGCATCTCTTGCTACTGATAGCTTTATGTCTGCGGCATCTTTCCAGGAAACAACTAGGGTGCTTACAGATGCAGCTATCAAAGGTAAAACAGACCCACTACTTGGTCTTAAAGAGAATGTTATTATCGGTAAACTTATCCCTGCGGGTACTGGTCTTGTTACCTACAAAAAAGACCCAACCCCAGAGCCAACCGAGAGCTATGATGATACTGATGCTATTATTGATGAAGTATTATCTCAGGGCGATACAAACCAAATATTTGATGCACAGGAAGCATAATCTTGTGTGAAATAGTACTTGACAAGTATTGTTCTATTTGCTATAATTGCTAACTGGTGGGTTAGCCCGCCTATAGTTGTTATCTATAGTGACTTTTGTCACTTTGATATAAAATATTTTAAGAAGGAGGTGCGATATGCCAACCTTTAACCAACTTGTCCGCAAAGGACGCGAAACAATCGAGAAAAAATCTACAGCACCAGCTCTACTTCGTGGATGGAACTCCAAGAAGAGAACTGCTATAGAGCAAAGTTCTCCACAAAAACGTGGTGTTTGTACTGCTATCAGAACATCTACACCTAAGAAACCTAACTCTGCTCTACGTAAGGTAGCGAGAGTGCGTCTAAGCAACGGTATCGAGGCTACAGCTTATATCCCCGGTATCGGCCACAATCTGCAAGAACATAGCGTTGTTCTTATTCGTGGCGGCCGTGTTAAAGACCTTCCCGGTGTGCGTTACCACATTATCCGTGGTACACTTGATGCGCAGGGTGTTGCAAACAGAATGCAAGCTAGGTCCAAATACGGTGCAAAAAGGCCTAAAAAGGCTGGTGCTGCGAAATAAGAAACTCCATGGTTTAACAATATTTAACCAGCCAATAAGGTGGTATTATATATACTTTACATCTTATTGGACAACGGGAGTTCTAGCTTTCGAGTACCTATGAATTCATTATATGAAGGAGGGAAGCGAAGTGCCAAGAAGAGGTAAAATCGCAAAACGTGATGTTCTGCCGGATCCAGTTTACGGTTCCAAGAAAGTAACACGTCTTGTTAATAGCATTATGCTAGACGGCAAGAAAGGTGTTGCACAGAAGATCGTGTACGGTGCATTTGACATCGTGAAAGAGAAAACAGGCAAAGAGCCACTAGAGTGTTTTGACGAGGCTATGGAAAATATTATGCCTGTACTAGAAGTTAAAGCACGCCGTGTAGGTGGTGCAACATACCAAGTACCTATGGAGGTACGCCCAGAAAGACGTCAGACTCTAGGTCTAAGATGGCTAACATCTTACTCTAGACTACGTTCAGAGAAAACAATGAAAGAACGTCTTGCAGCAGAGCTATTGGATGCACTAAACAGCCAAGGTGCAGCTTGCAAAAAGCGTGACGACACACACAGAATGGCTGAAGCTAACAAAGCTTTTGCACATTTCCGTTGGTAATTACTACTATATTCTATTGTATCAAGCTGTGTCCTGTGCGATAACGTCAGGAGCTTTACAGTAAGTTTTGGTTTAGGAGGACATTATGCCAAGAGAAGTATCACTTAAGATGACTCGTAATATAGGCATTATGGCCCACATCGATGCCGGTAAGACTACAACTACCGAGCGTATGCTGTTCTACACTGGTAGAACACATAAAATCGGCGAGGTTCATGATGGTGCTGCACAGATGGACTGGATGGCACAAGAGCAAGAGAGAGGTATTACAATTACTTCTGCTGCTACAACCTGCTACTGGTCACACACAGAACTACGAGACAACCCAAACGAGTCTAAAAAGGCTCGCCACAGAATTAATATTATTGACACACCTGGACACGTTGACTTTACAGTTGAAGTTGAGCGCTCACTAAGAGTACTTGACGGTTCTGTAACTGTACTATGTGCTAAGGGTGGTGTTGAGCCACAGTCTGAGACTGTTTGGCGTCAAGCAGATAAATATCGCGTACCTAGAATGGCTTATGTAAATAAAATGGACATTATGGGTGCAGATTTCTTCAACGTTGTATCTATGATGATTGATCGTCTAAAATGTAACGCTGTTCCAATCCAACTACCTATCGGTGCCGAGGATCAGTTCACAGGAATTATCGACCTAGTAAAAATGGTATCTTATAAATACTATGATAGCGAAGGTAAAGATGTTCGTACAGAGCCAATCCCAGAGGACATGATGGAGCTAGCTGAGGAATATCGTGAAAAGCTACTAGAGGCTATCTCTGAGCAAGACGAGACTCTTATGGAGAAATTCCTAGGTGGCGAAGAAATCGAAGTTTCCGAGCTAAAAGCTGCAATCCGTGCTGCTACTATAGCAAACACTATGATACCTGTTGCTTGTGGTACAAGCTACAAGAACAAAGGTGTTCAGAAGTTGCTAGATGCTGTACTAGATTACATGCCTTCTCCACTTGATATTGATGCTATCAAGGGTGTAAACCCTGATACAGGCGAGGAGGATTGCCGTCCTTCTTCCGATGATGAGCCATTTGCTGCTCTTGCATTCAAAATCATGACTGACCCTTATGTTGGTAAGCTTGCGTTCTTCCGCGTGTACTCCGGTACTTTTGATGCTGGTAGCCAAGTTTTCAACTCTAGCAAAGGCAAAGACGAGCGTGTTGGCCGTATCCTAATGATGCATGCTAACAACCGTGAAGATATCACAAAAGTTTATGCTGGTGATATCGCTGCTGCTGTTGGTCTAAAAAATACTACAACTGGCGATACTTTGTGCGACGAGAAAAACCCAATAATACTAGAGTCTATGGAATTCCCAGACCCAGTTATCCGTGTTGCTATCGAGCCAAAGACAAAAGCTGGTCAAGAAAAAATGGGTCTAGGCCTTGCAAAACTTGCAGAGGAAGATCCAACATTTAAAACTTATACAGACCAAGAAACAGGTCAAACTATCATTGCTGGTATGGGTGAGCTTCACCTTGAGATCATCGTTGACCGTCTATTGCGTGAGTTTAAAGTAGAGGCAAACGTGGGTAAACCACAGGTTGCTTACAAAGAGACTATCCGCAAAAACACAGACGTTGACCACAAATATGCTAAGCAATCCGGTGGTAAAGGCCAGTACGGTCATGTTAAGATTAAAATGGAACCTAATGAGTCTGGTAAAGGTTATGAATTTGTCAACGCTATCGTTGGTGGTTCTATCCCTAAAGAATATATCGGACCAATCGATCAAGGTCTACAAGGTGCTCTAACAGCTGGTATCCTTGCTGGTTACCCAGTTGTTGACGTAAAAGTAACACTTTACGATGGATCTTACCATGAAGTTGACTCCTCTGAGATGGCATTTAAAATTGCTGCTTCTATGGCGTTCAAAGAAGGTATGAGAAAAGCAGACCCTGTTATCCTTGAGCCTATCATGAAAGTAACTGTTATTACTCCTGACGACTATATGGGTGATGTTATCGGCGACCTTAACTCACGTCGTGGTCAAATCCAAGGTATGGAGACAAGATCTGGTGCAAACCAAATCAACTCTTTTGTACCACTATCCGAGATGTTTGGTTATGCAACTGATTTGCGTTCCAAAACACAGGGCCGTGGACAATATACTATGGAACCAAGCCACTATATAGAAGTTCCTAAGAGCATTGCAGAAAAAATCATGAGTGGTAAAGCAAAAGGCGAATAATATATAGAATTTTACAAAATTCATACTTGAAATTTGCACAAACATTTGCTACAATGATAACTATAGTAATAGACTATAGTTAATATACCAAAAAATAAAAAAAGCGAGTAGGGGCGGAGTTATCCGCCTTGCTCGGAATAAGGGAGGAAAAACACAAAATGGCAAAAGTTAAATTTGAACGTAACAAACCCCACGTAAACATTGGTACTATCGGTCACGTTGACCATGGTAAAACAACTCTTACAGCTGCTATCACAAAAACTCTAGCTCTAAAAGGTCAAGCTCACTACGAGTCTTACGACATGATCGATAAGGCACCAGAGGAGAGAGAGCGTGGTATCACAATCAACACAGCACACGTTGAGTACGAGACAGACAACCGTCACTATGCACACGTTGACTGCCCAGGACATGCTGACTATGTTAAAAACATGATCACAGGTGCTGCTCAAATGGACGGCGCTATCCTAGTTGTATCTTCTGCAGATGGCCCAATGCCACAAACACGTGAGCATATCCTACTATCTCGTCAGGTTGGCGTTCCTTACATCGTTGTATTCATGAACAAAGTTGACCAAGTTGACGACGAAGAGCTACTAGAGCTAGTTGAAATGGAAATCCGTGAGCTACTATCTGACTACGATTTCCCTGGCGACGATATCCCAGTAGTAAAAGGTTCTGGTCTTCTTGCTCTTGAGGCTCCAGATGATCTAGAGAATCCTGCTTATGCTTGTATCCTAGAGCTAATGGCTGCTGTTGATGATTACATCCCAACACCAGAGCGTAAAGCTGACCTACCATTCCTAATGCCAGTTGAGGACGTTATGACAATCTCTGGTCGTGGTACAGTTGCTACAGGCCGTGTTGAGCGTGGTCAAATCAAAACTGGTGACGAAGTTGAGATCATCGGTCTTACAGACGAGCGTCGTAAAGTTGTTGTTACAGGTCTAGAGATGTTCCGTAAAACTCTTGATTATGCTGAGGCAGGCGACAACGTTGGTGCACTACTACGTGGTGTAGCTAGAGAAGAGCTAGAGCGTGGACAAGTACTTTCCAAAACTGGTTCTATCAACCCACACACAAAATTCCGTGGCCAAGTATACGTTCTAAAACAAAGCGAGGGTGGTCGTCATACTCCTTTCTTTAACAACTACCGTCCACAGTTCTACTTCAGAACAACAGACGTTACAGGCGTTATCACTCTACCAGCTGGTACAGAGATGTGTATGCATGGTGATAACATCGAGATCGAAGTAGAGCTAATCACTCCAATCGCTATCGAAGAGGGTCTA
>CAYJFF010000037.1:0-7680 GCA_964369345.1 uncultured Oscillospiraceae bacterium | reverse complement strand
GTTCAGGCGTTGTTATCGGTATTAACTAATAATATCTTAACCAACTATAAATACCCACTTAACTTATGTTAGGTGGGTATTTTTGTGCCATAAAATAGCGTTTAGCAAAAAGTTCTCATAAAAATCAGAAAAAATACAAAAATTTAGAATACACTATAAACAAAGAAGAATGGAGGTGCACAGAATGGTTGATTTTAATAACCCTAATTTTCTAAAATTGAGACGAGTGGACGACAAGGACTTTGCAAATTTGCTTGCTCCCATGCTAGTTAGCGGTGAAGAAATTTTGTCCTCTTACCGTAACATAAGAGATGGTGTGGTTTTTACAAATAAGAGATTAATCTCTATAAATATTCAAGGTGTTACTGGTAAGAAAAAGGATTTGACACATATGCCGTACAGCAAGATACAAGTATATTCTATTGAAACTTCGGGTACGTTTGACCTTGATAGTGAGCTAACACTATGGTTCTCATCTGTTGGTCGCGTAACGTTTGAGTTTCTTGGTAGCTCAAATGTGGTAGAGATATGCCAAAATATTTCTGCTAACTTACTATAAACTGAATATGGCTAGCGAAAGGCACTATCGCAGTTACGCTGATAGTGCCTATTCTTTATCTATTTGTTGTTTTATTGCCTGCTAGTATCTCCTCGACACGTGCTTGCATTTTCTGGGCAATTTCTGGGTATGCGTGTGATACATTCTCTCGCTGACCCAAATCATAGCTTAGATTAAATAGCTGTGGGTCTAGGGAATTGCCAAACTCTACACGTGTGGAGCGGTGAAAAGCTGTCTCTGTAAATGGTGCAATATATGCCCACTTGCCTTGGCGGAGAGTGATACCTTTTTGCGCTCCCTCAAAGACTACCTCATCTCTGCCTACATCAGCTTTGCCAAGTAGCAGGTCTATCAAGTTTCTGCTATCAGGAGCAGAGTCTTGTGGTAAATCCACACCAAGCATATCTGCGAAAGAAGCCATAAAATCTACTTGGCTCACAACTTCATCAGTTGTCTTTGGTTTAATGTTATTGTGCCAAGATAGTATGAACGGAACACGTGCGCCACCCTCGTACTTGCTATACTTACTGCCACGTAGGGGGCCAGCAGGGCGATGCATTCCAATATCCTGTGTTGCATTGTCGCAGTAACCATCATTTAGTATCGGGCCGTTGTCACTGCTGAATATAATAATCGTATTATCTAGTAGCCCTTCTTTTTCTAGGTGGGAAACAACCTCGCCCACACACCAGTCAAGCTCCAAAATAACATCACCACGTGGGCCAAGCTCAGAAAGACCAGCAAAACGCTCCGATGGTAGACGTGGAACGTGTGGTTGATGTAATGCGTAGAACATAAAGAATGGGTCATTAGAATTTTTGCTGATAAAGCTCTTAACCTCACCTAGGAAACACTCTGCCAGGTCTTCGTCACGCCATGTTGCAGCTTCACCACCACGCATATAGCCAATCCTGCCGACACCATTTACTATGCTATTGTTATGACCATGTGAGGAACGCATTCTCAGCTTATCAGGGCTATTTGCATATGTAGCAATCTTGTCCTCAAAAGGGCACTCCTTGCCATAAAAAACTTCTATCGGGTCGCTCTTATCCAAATTTTGCACGGCTCTATCTTTTATATACACACATGGTACACGGTCGTTAGTAGCAGGGAAGATAAAAGAATAATCAAAGCCAGTATCGTTGGGAGTGTGGTTTAGCTCAGTGTTCCAGTCAATCTCGGAAGTACCGTCACCAAGCCCTAGGTGCCATTTACCAACAACAGCTGTGTTATATCCAGCAGATTTAAACACTTTTGGGAGAGTGTAAGTATCCTTGTCTATGATACAGCCTGCATTGCCCGGTAGTATGCGTGCGTTTGACTTGCGAAAAGGATAGGCACCTGTCAGTAGGCCATAGCGTGCAGGTGTGCACACTGCGGAGGGTGAATATCCACTATCAAAGCGTATACCATTTTGCAGTAGATTATCTAGATTAGGTGTAGAAATATCCTCTGCACCATAGCAAGAAAGGTCACCATAGCCAAGGTCGTCTGCATAAATGATAATAACATTAGGTTTGTTCATCGTGAATGTACTCCTTTTGTATTAATATATATTTTTATAGATATAGTTTAGTCTTTATCCTCGGTAATTGGCTCAGGTATTTTGCGTGCTATAACTTTTAGTATCTGCCTGTCGTTTACTTCTATTACAGTAAAATTAACACCGTCCAGTAGTGTGGTGGGGTGCTCATCTCTACCAGGTATTCTATCCAGCATTGCTATCATCATACCACCCAGTGTTTCGTATTCCTCACCATCAAAATACTGGGAAAGGTTGCACTCTAATAATTCTTCGACATCTTCTATACTCATATAGCAGTCCAGTGTGTATGCGTTCTCAGAGAGACGATGAACCTCATCTTCCTCATCGTCGTATTCGTCCTGAATATCACCAAGAACAAACTCGATAAGGTCTTCCATAGTGATGATACCAGACGTACCGCCGTACTCATCAACCACAATAGCTATCTGAGTTTTCTTTTTATTAAGTAGAGTAAAAAGTGCATCGCATTTGGTGGACTCAGGCACAAATACAGGCTTGCGCATATGTGCAGATATATCAAACTTGTCACCTTCTTTATATGACAAAGCAAAAACCATTAAATCTTTTATATTAAGGATACCAATTATGTCATCGATATTATCGCCAGTGATGGGGTAGCGTGAAAAACCTTCTTCGTTTGCAGTTTGCATTATCTCATCAAGTGTGCTATCTACAGCAAAAGATATCATATCTGTGCGGTGCGTCATAACATCACTGATGTTTGTTTCGCCAAAGTCGAAGATATTGTGTAGCATTTCTTTTTCGCTCTCATCTATATTTCCGCTTTCCTCACCAAAATCTATAAGCATACGTATTTCTTCTTCTGTAACATTTTCGTGGCGCTCGTGGAACTCACCACCTGTTATCATCACCATAAAACCAACAATTACTTCTACCAATATACGCAGTGGCGCAAAGATAAGAGTGAGCAGGCGTGCATATGGTACAACACGCATAGCAGTATTAATAGTAACATTAATAGCTAGCCTACGTGGTACGCCCCTTGCAAAAATAAGAAAAACAAGCGTAACAACAAAACACAATACAAGAGTGATAAGCACGCTGTACTGCGAAAACTGTGTGTACAACTCCTTGATATCTGGTATGGATGAGATATACTGTGCAGATGTCGCCACAAAACACGCAAATAGAAAGTGATATCCATAACGCATGGTTGTGGTAAATTGTCGTGGGCTTGTCAACAGCTTTTCTAGTGGTGCATACTTGCCGTTTGGCATATCGCCATGGCGTATAGCGCGGTCTGGCGCCTCCACTATGCTGTACTGACAAAAGATAACAAGTGCGCTAAGAAATAAAAATACTAGAGAAAATAACAATATGACCGGATCGGGTTCCATGATTACTCCATTCTGCCGTATTAGGGCTGTAAAGATTTTGTACAATATTTTTGATGTACATTATATATTTTATCGTAAAAAATACATAAAGTCAAATAAATTATGACTAATTTTATATCTAAATAAAATCAAAAGCATAGCAGTAGTAAAAAAAATGTAAATTTGCGGAATTATTCACATAAGAAGTCTTTACATGGTGCACGAAAAGTGCTAAAATAGACATGCAGTGTCTGTGACAATACAGACGCAACAACGGCTAGGATACCAAGGAACTCTCTTTTTGTGATATGACGTAGCATTTTGCATATATTTGGCAGTCGTATAGGCTGTTATATATATGTGAAATTATTCATGTGTCACGGGAGATTTTTTGTTGTGACAATCTTGTGTTTATAAGTATATTGGTAAATGCAGTTGTCGGTATTAATAGTGCCGAAGAATTAAAAAAATTAGGAGGAACTAACAAAATGGCAAGAAAAATGAAAACCATGGACGGTAACACCGCTGCAGCACACGTATCATATGCGTTTACCGAGATGGCAGCTATTTACCCAATCACACCATCATCAAACATGGCTGAGATTACTGACAAATGGGCAGCAGACGGACGTGTAAACGTTTTTGGTGAGAGCGTAAAGGTAGTGGAGATGCAATCTGAGGCAGGTGCGGCTGGTACAGTCCACGGTTCTCTGGCTGCTGGTGCGCTAACTACAACTTATACAGCTTCTCAAGGTCTACTACTAATGATCCCTAATATGTACAAAATGGCAGGTGAGCTACTACCAAGTGTTATCCACTGTTCTGCTCGTACAGTTGCATCACACGCACTATCTATCTTTGGTGACCATTCTGACGTATACGCATGTCGTCAAACTGGTTATGCAATGCTATGTGCTGGCAACGTACAAGAGGTTATGGACCTTGGTGCTGTTGCTCATCTTTCTGCGATTAAAGGCCGCGTACCTTTCCTACACTTCTTTGATGGTTTCCGTACTTCTCACGAAATCCAAAAAGTAGAGGCTTGGGACAATGATGACCTAAAATCTATGCTTGATATGGATGCAGTTGATAGTTTCCGTAAAAACTGTCTAAACCCAGAGCGCCCAGTGCTACGTGGTTCTGCACAAAACCCTGATATATACTTCCAAGCACGTGAAGCTAGCAACGTATACTACAATGCTGTACCTGGTATAGTAGAAGAATACATGGCTAAAGTAAACGAGAAAATCGGCACTGACTATGCTCTATTTAACTACTACGGCGCAAAAGATGCTGAGTATGTAATAGTTGCTATGGGTAGTGGTTGTGATGCTATAGAAGAAGTTATAGACTACAAAAACGCTAACGGCGAAAAAGTTGGTCTTATCAAAGTTCGTCTATACCGTCCTTTCTCTGCAAAACACCTTCTTGCTGCTATTCCTAACACTGTTAAAACTATCACAGTTCTTGACAGAACAAAAGAGCCAGGCGCACTAGGCGAGCCACTATACCTAGATGTAGTTGCTTCTCTAAAAGGCACTGAGTACAAAGATATCCCTGTATACACAGGTCGTTATGCTCTAGGTTCAAAAGACTTTAACCCTGCTTGCGTATGCTCTGTAATCGACAACGCAAAAACAGGTGCAAAAGCTACATTCACAGTAGGTATCAAAGATGACGTTACTAACCTATCTCTTGACGAAGTAGAGAATCCAGATACAACACCTGCAAGCACTGTTTCTTGTAAGTTCTGGGGTCTTGGTTCTGACGGTACTGTTGGTGCTAACAAAAACTCTATCAAAATCATCGGTGACCACACAAGCAAATATGTTCAAGGTTACTTTGCATATGACTCCAAAAAATCTGGTGGTATTACAGTTTCTCACCTTCGTTTTGGTGATGATAAAATCAAATCCACTTACTTTATCACAAAAGCAGACTTTGTTGCTTGTCACAACCCTTCTTATATCGAGAGATATGATATCGTTGCTGACATCAAAAAAGGTGGTACTTTCCTACTAAACTGCGAATGGGATGCTACAGAGCTAGAGACTCGTCTACCTGCTCATGTTAAGAGAGCTATTGCACAAAACGACATCAATTTCTACACACTAGACGCTATCAGCCTAGGTAAAGAGCTTGGTCTTGGCAATCGTATCAACACAATCCTACAATCTGCATTCTTCAGCCTATCAAACGTTATCCCAGAGGCAGATGCTATCCAATATATGAAAGATGCTGCTAAAGCTTCTTACAGCAAAAAAGGCGATGCTATCGTTAAAATGAACTACGATGCTATCGACATGGGCGCTTCTCGTCTTGTTAAAGTAGAAGTTCCTGCTAGCTGGGCAAATGCTGAGGGTGAAATGACACTACCAGTTGCTACAGGTAACAGAAAAGAGCTTGTAGATTTCGTTAACAACGTGCTATACCCTGTAAATGCACAAAAAGGTGATAGCCTACCTGTTTCCACATTTGCTGGCGGCGAAGATGGCCACCTACCACAAGGTTCTTCTGCATATGAGAAACGCGGTATTGCAGTAGATGTTCCAGAGTGGAAAACAGAGAACTGTATCCAATGTAACTTCTGTGCTTATGTATGTCCGCATGCTGTTATCCGTCCTGTTGCTTTGACAGAGGCTGAGGCTGCTGCTGCACCTGCTGGTACAAAAACTATAGATATGACTGGTATGCCTGGCTACAAACTATGCATGTCAGTATCTCCACTAGACTGTACAGGTTGTGGCTCTTGCGCACAAGTTTGCCCAGGCAAAAAAGGCGAGAAAGCACTTGTAATGAAACCTCTTGATAGCCAAATGGCAGAGCAAGATGTATTTGCATATGGTCTTGAGATTGGCGAAAAAGCAGAAGTTGTTGCGAAATTCAAAGAGACTACTGTTAAAGGTAGCCAGTTCAAAACTCCTCTTCTTGAATTCTCTGGCGCTTGCGCTGGTTGTGGTGAAACACCATACGCAAAACTAATGACACAGCTATTTGGTGATAGAATGTATATCGCTAATGCTACTGGTTGTTCTTCTATCTGGGGTGGTTCTGCACCTGCAACACCATACACAGTAAACAAAGATGGCCATGGTCCTTCTTGGGCTAACTCCCTATTCGAGGATAACGCTGAGTACGGCTACGGTATGTACCTTGCACAATCCACACTAAGAGAGTCCCTAGCTAAGAAAGTTGCTGCTATCGGCGATAACTGTGACTGCACAGATGGTAAAGCTGTTGTTGAAGAATACCTAAGCACATACAACGACGGTGCTGCAAACAAAGCTGCTACAGCAAAACTTGTTAACCTACTAGAGGGTTGCAAAGACAAGCCAGAGGCTGCTGAAGTACTAAAAGACAAAGAGTTCCTATCCAAGAAATCTAACTGGATACTTGGTGGTGACGGCTGGGCTTATGATATCGGTTTCGGTGGTCTTGACCACGTTATCGCTAGTGGTGAGGACGTAAACATCCTTGTATTTGATACAGAGATTTACTCCAACACTGGTGGTCAGGCTTCTAAAGCTACACCAACAGGCGCTGTTGCACAGTTTGCTGCTGCTGGTAAAGTTGTTAAGAAGAAAGACCTTGCTGCTATCGCTATGAGCTATGGTTATGTATACGTAGCACAAATTGCTATGGGTGCTGACTACAACCAATGCCTAAAAGCATTCCACGAGGCAGAGAGCTACAATGGTCCTTCTATCATCATTGCATATGCTCCTTGTATTTCTCACTATATCAAAGGTGGCCTAACAAATGCACAAGCTGAGATTAAGAAAGCTGTTGCATCTGGCTACTGGCATAACTTCCGCTTCGACCCAAGAAGGGCTGATGCAGGACAAAATCCATTTGTACTAGACAGCAAAGAGCCAACAATGGATTATGTAGAGTTCATCAAGAACGAGGCTCGTTATACTGCGCTTGAGCGTGCATTCCCAGAAAGAGCTGAAGAGCTATTCGAGAATGCTAGAAAAACTGCAAAAGCTAAGTACAACCACCTTCTAAAACTTGCTAAACTATACGATGTTGAATAATTAACATTAAAAAGGCACACCTCAATTTGGGGTGTGCCTTTTTATCTTTATGAGTAACTATATACCTCTTTGTTAACCTGTACAAGGCGATAGTTGGGCGCAAGTTTTTGCTCCTGTTATTACTCTGTACAGATTGATAGTCACTGCCCTTTTTCGTTACTTGTACGTCACGACAAGTAACCAAGCGTGATTTAGGTG
>CAYJFF010000036.1:0-24772 GCA_964369345.1 uncultured Oscillospiraceae bacterium | reverse complement strand
TGCTATAGCTTTAGCCTCGGCTTCACCGATATAGCTTGTGGTGGAACTTAATATAGTTTGTGCTGAGACGTTAGCTGTATTGGTCTCCGCTACTTGGGAAACCGATTGTCCCTCTCCCTCAGTAGACGCTGGTTTTGTGAAAGCTAGCACGCTACCTGTAAGAACTACGGTTAGCAGAATGGCACAAGAGATAGTGCCGATTTTTTTAAATTCATTCTTTGTTTTCATAATAATACCTCCCAGTATTTTTGTTTGCATTTCTCTTTGTTACTTCAATATTATACCTTAAAAATTAAAGCAACATTAAAACTGTAAAATTCATTAGCTTTTTATTCTTTGATTAATGTAGATTGTGCTTGTTTAACACTTCCACTTTTTCTTCATTCTCATCTGATGTTTCTTCTTCATATGATATTTCTTCTTTTTCACTGCCCCTAAAGCCTTTGGGCAAATGCCCATATTGCCGCTATCGGCAAAGCTATGGCGATGATTAAGAATATTTCTTCCTCATCAGCTAAAACAAAACCTCCCACGCTCATCACAGCTAAAAATATGCCCAGTAGCATAAACTTTACATTTTTTGTCATTTGAATTTCCCCTTTCCTCCGCAACTTATGTTTATCAGTTTGATAGAAAACCACTTTACAATTTAGTCTTGCTTCAAAGTAACTAAATTATAAAGTGGAAAAATTAAAGTATCATTAAAACTATAAATTTTATTTGGGGAATTTTACAGTAAATATACTGCCCTTGTCTAGCTCACTCTCCAGCTCAATTTTTGCATTGTGTAGCTTTGCAATCTGCGCTACCATAGATAGCCCTAAGCCCATACTTCCGTGTTGGCTTGCTGTTCGTGAGTTATCCACCTGATAAAACCTGTGCCAAACTTTTTCTCTGTGCTCTTTTGCTATACCTATGCCATCATCTTTTACCGACAGGGTAATTTCTGTAGTAGTTTCAGCAAGTGTGACATGCACAACCGCGTTACTGCTCTCCTTTTTATAGCAAAATGCATTGCTTATCAAGTTTGTGAGCAGCCTGTTAATCATAGCATAATCAAACATCCCACTAATATTTGGTGCGATATCATATGTTAGTATAGCCCCCTGAGTGGCAATCAGTTCCTGCTCCTCACAGGTCTCTCTCACAAGCTCACTAAGATTTATCTGCCTAAGCTCTGCTTTTTGAGTGCCCCTGTCCATACGAATAAGGTTTAACAAGTCAGAAATAAGGGTTGACATCTTTAGAGCTTGCCTTTGCACTGTTTCAAGCGCATCCTCTTTATCCTCCTGCGAGATATCCTCGCCAATAGCATACTCACATTGTGCCAGAATAACAGCGGTCGGTGTCCTAAGCTCATGGGAAACATCGGAGGTAAATTGCTTTTCTGCTTCAAACGCACCCTCTAGGCGCTCAAACATTTTATCAAATGCATCAGCAAGCTTGCATATTTCGGGACTTCCGCTTTGTAAATCTATACGCAAGGCAAGGTTTTCGCTCTCGCTTATTTCCTCCGCCGTCTTTACTATTTTGTCTATGGGGTGAAATGTACTTTTTGCAATAAAGTAACATCCAACTGCGCCAAAAAGTACAAAGACAGGTAGTGAAAAAAGCGCCATTTGTAAGATGTTATTTGTTGCACTCGCAACCTCATCGACTGCTATAACACCACGCATCCACACAAGAGAGCGCGAGTCCTCGACTGACGCTAACCTGTCATAGATATAGTACAGTGTTCCATCGGCTGTAAACTCGCTTGTCTCTTTGTCTATAAACGGCTGTGTAGATATACCATCTTCTGGGAAATTTCCTGCTATATATTCGCCTTCCTCAGAGTACAAAAGTATGTACACACCATTTTTGAAAAAATCCACATCATCAGTGTCTAGTTTACCGTCATCAAACTCAAGTTCATTAGAATTATTATCTACCACTTCGGTTAACTGTGATATGCTGTTTGCCAAAACAATATCATCGCTTAGCGAGAACATCAGAGCGATTAAAATGCTTGCCATAAGTAGCATAAGGAATGTTGTAAAAAGTGTGAGCCTTATTTTTGCAGATACTTTTTTCATAGACCCTCCCGAAGCACATAGCCACTGCCTCTCACCGTATGAATGAGCTTTACATCATAGTCACTGTCGATTTTCTTTCTAAGATACCTTATATAAACGTCAACAACATTTGTGCCACCCTCATAGTCGTAGTTCCAAATATGATTTTCGATTTTCTCTCTTGAAAGCACAATCCCTACATTATACATCATATATTTTAATATGGCATACTCTTTTGCTGATAGATTTATTACGTTTTCTCCACGCTTTACAATGTGTGAGCTTATATCCAGCGACAAATCTGCAACAGATAGCACACTTGTCGATTTCCCAGATTTTAGCCTTGTCATTACACGAATACGAGCCATTAGCTCCGCAAAAGAAAAGGGCTTTACAAGATAGTCATTCGCACCTAAGTCAAGTCCTTTAACTCTATCAGCCACAGCATCTCTCGCCGTTAGGAAAATCACAGGCGTTTCTATGCATTTGGTGCGCATTGTGTCAAGCACCGCAAAACCATCCATTTTCGGCATCATAATATCAAGTATTACTACGTCATAATCAGTACAAGTAATATAATCTAGTGCTGTTTCACCATCAAAACAACTATCAACAGCATAACCTTCGGAGACTAATTTTTTTGTGATTATTTTATTCATATCTCGCTCATCTTCTGCGAGTAAAATTCTCATAAGTAATCCTCCACTTATTGCTTTTGTTTTTATTATAACATAGATTTATTAAAATTGGATTAAACAAGGTACAATTAATTACTGCTATACTATTTTATATTCAAGTACAAACTATAATAACGCAAAAAAATCGCCCCTAGCAAATGCTAGAAGCGATTTGGGTGTCGAGGTTTCTCGACTGGCGCGCTGTAAGAGATTCGAACTCCTGACCTTCTGGTCCGTAGCCAGACACTCTATCCAGCTGAGCTAACAGCGCAAACTTTGTACTCAACAAATGTTGATGTGCACAAGCTGTATCTAACAGCTTTACAAGTATATCACTGCAAGCTCTGTTTGTCAATAGTTTTTGCAAAGTTTTTTAAAAAAATTTCTCATTTATCAAAATAACACAATAAGCACGCCTAGTCGGCAACAATTTATATGTATTCAGTCTATTCTTCGTTATCTACTGGCTCTACTTCAACCAATATTTCTACGCCCTGCATTTTGGGCAATGTTGAGTTAGTCTCCCAATAAGCATAAGGACAGTCTATCAAGAAAAAGCTATCATCAACCAGCCAAATAGCGTGTATGCGCTCTACTTCTTGTCCTGTCGCCTGTGAAAAGTATCTCTTTTGGTATGTATCACCTTCTGCCTTTATCTCTGTGTCATACTCTAGTGTGTTTTCTAGGAGTAGCTCTGCATCTGGTGTAGGCTCCCACACGATAGTATAGTCATAGCCCGAGTCTGTTACATAGCTATATGCATAGTAGTTAGCATAGATAGAAGTTGTAATACCAGTCAGCTCAAACTCTTCTGCATCTACATCTGGTATGTAGAGTGTAGCATTATTATTCTCATCTTTGTAATCTGCAAGTCTAGTATCCATCTTAACAGCCTCTAAGAAACTCTCCATTGTGGAGTATGTGATGTCGCCATCTTCTGATATGCCAGTTTCGTCTCCACCCCAAGGTATCATCGTAATCACAAAAAAAGCTATCGCAATAAGCATTATCATTTTCTGTCTATCCATAAATATTTCTCCATTCTTTTACAACATAATACCATACATAATATCACAATCTATAAATAAAATCAAGCAAAAACTGTGACTATGATAACAACTTTTAGTATTAAATCACAAATAGTGCCCCCGCTATTACTGGAGTAGTCATAGCAGGGGCACAAGAAAAATTTGATTAAATTTTAAAAATACTATATAATTATATTGTAGAAAAATGTCTGTGCAATAAATACCTGTATTTTGAAAGCTGATATTTCGATGTGCCATAACACTTCTTTAGTTAAATTTTGTGCTGATGTGAAACTGCAGAATGGAGTATTAAAATGATAAAAACAATTATATTAGTTTCTATAATATTATTCTGTACAGTTACGCTAGTGCTAAACGGCAACACGCTAGCACCACCGCAGGAACACACCTACTACTATAATATAAGCAAGGCCGAGTTTATTAAACAGCACTCTATTAATATCAACAGTGCCACCGTAAAAGAACTCACTGATATACCAGGTATTGGCACAGTCACTGCCGAGAGTATTGTAGCATACAGGGACAGCATAGGTGGGTTTAACACATATGATGAACTGCTAGAAGTAAGCGGTGTTGGCGAGGTACGTGCCACCACACTACGAGAGTGGGGTTATATACAAGCTATCTCTTGAGGTGGTTAATTAAGCACTGCGATATTCTCTCGCACGGTGCTTGTACTGCCACTGCACCCATCTCGAACGCTACTTTTGGCATACCATATACTACAGAGCTGTCTTTATCCTGACCTATTGTATACGCACCATTTTTACGCATAGCTAGTAACCCTGCTGCACCATCACTACCCATACCAGTCATAATCACACCTACCATAGGTGCTTTTATCGTTTCTGCCATAGACATAAAGAGTGCATCTACAGACGGGCAATGCCCACTTACTTTTTCGCCATCTTTACAGCTTAGTGCATATCCAGTACCAGTACGTACAACACGCATTTGCATACCCGCAGGTGCAAGATACGCCACACCACGCATTATTTTGTCACCATCCTGTGCCTCTTTCACTTTCATTGCGCACAGCTTGTCCAGCCTTTGTGCATACATAGCCGTGAAGCCCACTGGCATATGCTGCACAATAAGCATCGGCGGTATGTCTGCTGGTAGTCCTTGTAGGACTTTTACTCCAGCTTCTGTACCACCTGTAGATGCACCGATACCTATAATAGCAGAGCTTGCCAAAGCACTGTTGCCTATAAGTGGCACTTTCTCTCCCACACCCATTATATTGCCAGTAGCTATTGGTCTGGTAATAGGTGTGGGTCTTGCTATTTTTGCCTGAGATGCTACCATTATTTTTTCTGTCAATGCTTTCATAAAAGCTTCACGTTTTTCTGTGCCATCGGGCTTTTTCACAAAATCCAGTGCACCAGCAGCTAGAGCGTCAAAAACACGCAGATTAAGCGAAGAAACAAGTATAACAGGTATCGGATTTGTAGGCAGATAGCGTTTGATAAAATCAATACCGCTCATCCCCGGCATTTCTACATCCATAGTAACGACCTGTGGTGCAAGCATTTCTATCTTTTTTCTTGCATCTGTAGTGTCCACAGCGTGCCCAACCACCTCTATCTGTGGGTGTTTGGAAAGCCCCTGTTGGATAATAGTCCTCATAAGTGCTGAGTCATCTACTATCAAGACACGGATTTTACTTGATTGCAGCATTATTTTCCTCCAGTTAGTAAAACACTATTTTTTTCTATAGACTGCTGGTCTTAGTGTTTCAAACTTATTTGTGCGACCGAGTGACTCCGAGTGACTAATAAACAAAATTCCACCTGGTTTTAGTGCATTGTAATATCTATCCACCAGTGCGTCCCTTGTTTCTTGGTCGAAGTATATCATTACATTGCGACAAAATATAACGTCAAATTTAACCTTGAAGTTAATAGGCCCCATGAGGTTAAATGTTTGGAATATGACATTATTCCTCAGCTGTGGAGATACTTTATACAGCTCTGTTTTATTATCATAGCTAAAGTACTTTTTCACCCATTCGCTTGGCATATCCTTGGGTTTTGGGTATTCCCCAGCCTGTGCTTTTGTCAGCGCCCTGTTAGATATGTCTGTTGCAAGTATTCTGGTATCCCAGTTGTTTGCATTAATACCAAAATACTCTTTTAGATATATTGACAATGTGTAAGGTTCTTCACCACTAGAGCACCCAGCACTCCATATCGCTAAACTCTTTGTTCTTTCATTTTTCTTAGATATCTCTGGCAATACACGCTCTTTAAAGAACGTAAAATGCTCTGGCTCGCGCATAAAGAAAGTATAATTTGTTGTTAAGTGATTAAGCAATGTTTCTATATCATCTGGATTGTTATTCTTGATGATATTATCTATATAGCTAGAAAAATCACTAAAACCCTCTCTCTGCACTACATTTGATAGCCTACTGGATATTAACTGTTTTTTCTTTGTTAAGTCTATTCCATAGTTCTTATGAATGAAAGTTGATATGCGAACAAATTCAGCATCGGATATCATCAGTTGTCTTTGTGTTGCTCCCATTTAGCTACTCCTAACTCCTATGCTCAAAAAGCAAATATCAATCTAATACGCGTTCACAAGCAAATATTAGCATTGTTTGCTTATCAGGCAGATGACAAACACCATTGACATAGCTATTAGCCGACTGCCTAGGTGCTGGTTGCATCTCTGTCTTGTCAATGTCAACCATACGCATTACTTCATCAACCAAAACACCCACAGATGTATCTTGCACTTTTAGTATTATAATACAAGTGCCCTCTTTGTCTGTGTTCTGCCCTATCAGCCTGCGCATAGCCACAACAGGTATTATCTGCCCACGTAGGTTTATCACACCCACCACGTGGTAAGGTACTAGAGGAACAGGTGTTACAGAATAGTTTGTTATAATTTCTTCTACAAATTCTGCAGATACGCCAAATAGCAAATCATCAGAGTGATAAATCAAATATTTTTCTGTGTTTACATCTATAGCCTGTGTTTCATCACCATTCTCATCATAGCGAGAAAAAAGCATACTGTTATCTAAATCCATTGTAAATCTCCTTTACGTAAACGTATATAAGTTTGCAACATCTAGTATAATGCTTATATTGCCATCACCCATTATTGTACAGCCAACAATACCGCTAGACTTGATGTTAAAATTATTTAGATATGCGGGCAATGGTTTTACAACTACTTTTTGCTCGCCCAGTAATTCATCAACAAACAGGCAATATGAGTGTTCCCTTGCCTCTAGCCAGATAAGTATGCCACTGGATAGGTCTGTGTAGCCACCTTCTATTTCATAACGGTCACACATCCTAATAACAGGGTAGAAATTGCCCATACAGCGGAACATCTCGCCACCATTTGCATCTGTTACAATATCACTTTCCTGTATCTTGAACGACTGACGAATATTGTTTATAGGTATAGTGAATATCGACTTACCTACTGATACTTCCATACCGTCCATGATAGCCATAGTTAGCGGAATTTTCAGTGTTGTTGTCATACTCTCGCCAGGTACGCTAGTTATAGTAACAGTTCCACCTATTTCTTCTACATTTCTCTTAACAACGTCCATTCCCACGCCACGTCCAGAGAACTCTGTTACTTGTGCATTGGTAGAGAAACCAGGCATCAGCAAGAAATTTAGTATATCTTTATTAGAGTACTCCACATCTGGCGATGCAAGCCCATTCTTTATAGCTTTTCCTAGGACTCTCTCATAGTTTACGCCCCTACCATTGTCTTTTATCTCTATTATAACTTCGCTACCAGTGTGCCCAGCAGATAGTATTATCTCACCTGTTGGGTCTTTACCTGCGTCTATACGCTCCTGTGGTGTGTCCTCCATACCATGGTCCATAGAGTTACGCACAATATGCATAATGGGGTCACCTATACAGTCAACAATGGTTTTATCCACTTCGGTTTCTTCACCTATCAGTGTTAGTTTTGCCTGCTTGCCTAGTTTTTTACACATATCACGCACTATACGGTTCATTTTCTGGAATGTACCAGATATCGGCACCATTCGCAGTGACATAGACACGTCTTGTAGCTCGTCCGTCAATTTACGTAGCTGGCGTGCAGACTTTGTAAATGCATCTAGTTTTAGGTCTTTTATATCTGGTGATGATGTAACCATGGACTCTGTAATTACTATCTCACCAACTACAGCAGCAAGCTGGTCAAGCTTATTAAGGTTTACACTGATAAAGCTCTCTTTTGTGCCCGTGCTCTTTGGTGCTACTGGTGCAGGTGGTGGTGCTACTGGCTTGCTCTCTGCTGGCTCTGTTACTGCCACTGGTATATCAGCCTGTACCTCTGGCTCTGCTGGCACTACAGGCGCTACCTCTGCCACTGGCTCTGGCTCTGTTTCTTCAACATCAAACAGCTCATAAGTTTCTACAGGGCCATTATTTGCAACTACTTGCAAGCTCACTTCTCTATCTGCCTGAGTAGCAAAGTATAGTAAAAATCCATTTTCTATAAGTGTTTCTATAGTATCCGTATTGCTCTGTACATCTTCTGGCACATATGTGAACGATTCTCTATCGCACACATCTGCTATGGCATTTGCTAGCATAAATGCTCTCAAGTTTTCCATTCCACAGCCGTCCTCAAATGTTACATGCAAACCAAAAGGAAAACCTTCCACTTTTGTAGTTGCAGTTTCCTCTACTTTAGCTTCTTCTTTTGGCTTACCAGTAGATGTAATTTGGTCTATAATACTATTAACTTTTTGTAGCAAATCGCCGATATCTTCACTAAGAGGCTCTTCGTTTTCTATATGAGATACCTCTTGCCTAAAGAAATCTATGGACTGGAACAACAAATCAAAAAGTGCTGGGCGTGTTTCTTGTGGCACGATATCCATGGATTTTTCCCTGATTATCGCGTACATATCCTCCACCCTATGTGCTATTTTCATAAGCGAGTTAAACTCCATCATCGCAGACGCACCCTTGATTGTGTGCATTATGCGGAAGATGGCATTAACATCATCCTGCGAGAAGTCGTTTTGTTGCTCAGCCTCTAGCACTATGCTGTCCAGTTGTTCTAGCAACGAATTTGTTTCATAAAGAAAAGCACCCAATATGCTATCAGTTGATGTGCTCATAAGTGAAAACCTCCTTATTTATCCTAACACTGTGCGTTTTATGGTGTTTACAATTGTTAATACTCGATATTTTCATTACCGCCTACACAATTCTTATAATATAATATCGACCATTTTTTAATATTATTAATACCACATATTAGCCACTAGCATAAAAAAAGTTCGTAAAAACTTACTTTTATACCAAACTGTTTATAATTTACTATAGACACAACAAGCATTATAATGTAATATTAGAATGTGTTATTATTATTCACAACATACAGCATCATATTGCATAGTATTTAACTGTATTTGGGTATACCAAAATGCCTTTATAGTTAATATAACATATAATAAACAAAAATACAAGAAAGGGTGACACCTTGTGCCTAACTTAATTGGGGTAACAAACCCTGTCCCGTCGTATGATGGTGCAACCAATAACCGTACCATGCACGCACCACCACGTCCAAGCGATACAAATATACAAAATATCCCAGACCCCACACGTGTGGGCAGGTCAGACGCACGTACCGACCAGCAAAACGCCACTGGAAGAAACCCTGTTAGGTACGACTCCAACCTACAAACTTTTCTAAACGAGCTACGCAATGCGCCCGATATTTCTGAGCAGTTTTCCACCGCTATTATATGGATGCGTGGGCTGGTGGATACTCCTGGGCTTGCTGATGGTATCTCCGAGGAGATGTCCGCTGTGCTATCAATGCTAAAGATGGACGCTAACCAGTTTCGCGAGTTTTTCCTAAACGAGATGCAATCTGGCAGCAGGTTTTCTGGCCCTCTGTTCGACCTTTTGCGTGCAGCATACCAAAAGACGGACTCTAGCGGTGTGCGTGAGGCTATACTGAATTTTGCTAAGAGGTTTGCAAGCTACTCCTCATCTGACCACATCAACACCAACCTGCTACGAATACTCAACCAACTGCCGGACTATATGCCTGCATCGTGGCATGGCGAACTAGCAGAGCTAACAGCACAGCTAGAACAAAGCCTTGCAGAGGGTGACAAGAACGCAGCACTGCAAATTTTACAGCGTGATATAGTAACTCACCTTGCACGCTATGTGGAACGTACACATGATATGGGCAAGTCCCGTGTTTTGCTAAGTATGCTAATGCTAGAAATTGCAAAGCTGGAAAACAGTACACAAGAGGGTCTTCTAGCTGCTTTTCGTCAGCTTGCAGGCTACGGAGATATGCTATCAAGGCTGAACAGGATAGATGACGGCGCTTTGTTACAGCTAATAGCGCAGAGTAATTTTAACCGTGCGAAAGAAGCTAACCGTTTTGGCTCTAAGCTAGCACGTGCTACAGCAAAAGCGCTGGGTGGTGGCTTGGGCGTGGAAATGCAAGAAGCTTTCACAGAGATACTACGTGCATTTTTGCTTAATGAGAGTGTGTATATGCCACTTAGACATTCAATAATCCCGCTGGACTGGAACGGGAATATGATGTACTCCGAATTTTGGGTTGACCCAGATGCAGAAAAGGACAACCACAGGAACGACCCATATAGCAAAATGCAGTTTTTGTTCAAGATGGATATTAAGAGCTTGGGATTTTTGGAGATGGTACTTTCTTCCTACAGAGAAGATGTGGACCTGAACATATACGCACCAGATAAAGTTGCAAAACACTCTGATATAGTATCTGCAGATATTAGTGCTATTCTTGCTGAGCATGGCTTTTCTGCGCCAAATGTAAGAGTACAGCAACGCACAGAGCCGATAACACTAACACAGGTTTTCCCAAATCTTTTCACAGGAAAGGGTGGTGTCGATGTCAAAATCTAACAACTCTACAAGACCCACAAACTCACGTGCTGTGGCTCTGCAATATGCTGGTAATACAAAAGCGCCTGTTATCATAGCATCAGGAATGGGGCATGTGGCAGAGAAGATGATTGAAGTAGCATCTGAGCATGGTGTCCCAGTATATGAAGACAACTCCTTGGCTACTATACTATCACAAATGGAGCTTGGCAGAGAAATACCAGAGGAGCTGTACCAAGCTATTGTTGATATTTATATCTATTTTCTAAACTTTGACCCTAACGACCCAGAGAAGTACCGCAGAGAGAAAATTGCATTAATGCAAGGCAATAATGTAGGAAGCGAGGATAACGATGGCATTTAAGTATAAAGTAAGTGACAGCAAGGGCAAACAGCTTGGTTTTGGTATATCCGATGACCCACCGGAGTCACCAGTTTGGAAGCTGATAACCACACCAAAAGAGATGGACGAGATAAAGAAACACAACTTTGTGCTACTACAACCAACATGGGATAAAACACCTGCTGTCGAGGGGCGTATCCTAGAAATTAGTGGTTCTATCGTGTCTATAAAAGGTGTACAAGTAAGAGAAAATCTGCGTATGCCAGTGGAGTTTGAGACATTTATTTACTCTATCTCAGATGACTGGGAGGGCAGAGTGCCTATCACAGGGCTAGATGTAAGCTGTGGTGGAATAGCCTTTACCTGCGAGCGAGATTTTGAGGTAAACGATGTTATGCAAGTCGCACTGCCAATCACCTCACGCCCACTACTGCTAAATTTGCGTATTATACGTGTAAAGACAGAAAAGAACAAGCCTGTAATTTATGCAGCAAAGTTCCTTAACACTATACGTGAAGAAGAAACTATGATAAGAGAGTCCGTCTACATACTGCAACGTAACTACAACCCCAAAATATAGCCAAAAGCTTGACACCTGTACATATCTGGTGCCAAGCTTTTTTATTTAGCTAGCTGGGCAAACAGTAACATATTCACCAATACAGTATGCTAAAATGTATAGTATTCTACAAAGTTGTAGTTTTTTATATTAAAGTATACATAAACACATTGTAATTATTAATTTGAGCGTATATAATGTACTACAGTGCTAAAAGATACAGTAAATATATTAATAATTATAGTATTGTGGAGGTATGTATGAATAAGGTAACAAAGCAGTTTGATTTTGTAGTTGTTGGTGGTGGTATAGCTGGGTTGTGTACAGCAGTTGCAGCTGCAAGACACGGTGTCCACACCGCACTTGTGCAAAACCGTGCTATGCTAGGTGGTAACGCAAGCTCAGAAATGCGTGTGCACGTAAATGGTGCTGGTCGTGATGGTGGTTTTCAGAACGCAATAGAGTCTGGCTTGGTGCTAGAATTTTTGATGGCAAATAAAAACGTAAACCCACAGAGCTCCTACCATGTTTTTGATAATGTACTGTGGGAAAAAGCAATGTTCCAAGAAAACCTAGAGCTTTTCCTTAATACAAATATGATTAGCGCTAAAACAGAAAACAGCAAAATAACAGAGATAACCGCTATACAGTCCACTACAGAAACAGAGTTTACATTCTGTGGCAAATACTTTTCTGACAATACAGGTGATGGTACCCTTGCCTACCTTGCAGGTGCGGACTACACCATAGGGCACGAGGCACGTGCTACATATAACGAATACCTTGCCCCAGAAGAAGCTAATAGCCATGTAATGGGTAGCTCCGTCCTTTTTAGTATGAAAGATATAGGTAAAAAAACACCCTTTAAGCGACCATTTTGGGCGTATGAATATACCAAAGAGATGCTCGGCAAAAGAGCAATACCAGAGCTAACCCACGGTTATTGGTGGATAGAGCTTGATGGCGAGATAAAAGAAACCGAGGATATAAGAAACGAGCTTCTCAAATATGTGTATGGTGTGTTTGACTATATAAAAAATAGTGGTGAATTCCCAGAAGAAGAAACAGAAAACCTTGTTATCGATTGGGTTAGCTCCATAGCTGGCAAAAGAGAATCCCGACGTATATATGGCGACTACATGCTAAACCAAAATGATATTGATAATAGTGTGCGTTTTGATGACGCTATTGCATATGGTGGCTGGACAATGGACGACCACTCTGTTGGTGGTATTAAGTCCATAAACCCACAGGATATGGGTACTATCTGGCACCCAATAAAAGACATCTACACCATACCATATAGGTGTATTTATAGCCGAAACATAGATAATCTATATATGAGCGGCCGCTGTTTTAGTGCCTCACACATGGCTATGAGCTCCTCCAGAGTAATGGCTACTGGTGCTATTGTTGGGCAAGCTGCTGGTACTGCTGTCAGTATTGCACTGCGCGAGAATATCACACCCAGAGAAGTTTCTAAGTACATAAAAGAGCTACAACAAACACTGATAAAAGATGACTGCTATATCCCTGGAATAGTAGTAGATGACAATGCTAACTTGGTGTGTAAAGATACCTGCAAAATAACAGCATCTTCATGCATTGCTGGTGGTGAGCCAACAAATATTAACGGTGACTACGCAAGACGAGTTGGCGACGAGCAAAACGCTTGGATATCCGACGTTATGTCTAAAGATGGTGAGTGGATTGAGATAAACTTCCCAGAAGAAATCACCCCACAGGATATACTACTGCGTTTTGACCCTGATTTCAGCATGACTATGATACCTACACAGTCTAGCAGAAAAAAAGAAAAACAAGCAGAGCATATGCCACCACAGCTTGTACGCAACTACAGCCTAGTGTTTATGAGAAACGGCAGTGTAGTAGAGCAAATTGATGTCGCAGACAATTTCCAGCGTGTGAACAAACATAGCATCTCAAATATCAGTTGTGATACAGTAAAAGTATTAGTAAAAGCAACTTACGGCGATATGCATGCTAGAATTTTTGATGTACGCTTGTATCAGTAAATGTCAGAGAGCTGTTGCGCACCACCCACTGTGCAGCAGCTTTTATTCTCTATGCTATATGCATATAAGTGATACTAATAAAAGCCGTTTTCTGCCTATTTTCTTTGCAATATAAAATCTTTTTATGCATTTTAACGATTTATAGTAATAAAGCTTTACAAAAATGCATTTTTAGTCTAAAATAGTGCTGTTGGCGTAAAATACTATTATATAAGGAGTTAAAAATGAAAAAATTAATGAAGAAAGAGAACTTGTTTTTACGAGTTACTATAGGCTTTTTCTTGGGTATCGCAATAGGTGCGCTGTTTGGCGAGTTCAGCATACAAACAAAATTTATCGGTGACCTATACCTTAACCTAATCAAGCTTATGATTGTCCCCATTGTCAGTGTTGCTGTTTTTTGTGGTATAGCAAATATTAGCGATGGCAAGCTACTAAGGAAAATCGGTTTTAGGACTGTAGCGCTATATGTTGTTATGTTTGTTGCATCTGCTGTGCTATCGCTAATGGTAGCATCTCTTATCCGCCCAGGTCTTAATGCAACGTTCGAGAATGCACCTGTTTATGAAGGTGATATAACAACACCAACTATCTCTAGTTTTCTTACAAACATCGTCCCTGCAAATATCATCGATGCTGCCGCTAGTGGCAATACACTGTCCGTGATACTATTTATGGTGGCGCTTGCTGTTGCTGTTCTTAGCATTGGCGAGGCTGGCAAGCCAGTTATAGACTTTGCTAACGGACTATCACAAGCACTGTTCAAGATGCTAGGCTATTTCATGGAGCTTTCACCACTCGGCGTTATGTCGCTAATGGCATTTTCTGTTGCACAATATGGTACTGGCATTTTTGGCGTGCTAGCACTATACATATTAACTTGCTGGATTGCCTGCATAGTAGTGTTCCTAGTAGTTATGGTTATACCTACTTGTATCTACACAAAAATCAGCCCTATTAAGCTACTGCGTGCTTGCGGAAAAGTTGCACTTGTTAGTATGGCTACTACTAGCTCTGCTGCTACACTGCCAACAACTATGGAAGTTTCCGAAAAAGAGCTAAAAGCCCCAAAAGACATATCACAGTTTACTCTATCTCTTGGTAGCACCATTAATATGTGTGGTGGCGCTTGCTCTTTCTGCTGTCTTGCAATCTTCGTTTCAGATTTCTACAGCCTCAGCCTTTCCCTGCCAACTATCGCTTTTCTAATACTAACTGCTACACTGCTTAATATGGCAGCTCCTGGTATCCCTGGTGGTGGTATAGTTCTGGGCGCTTCTTTTCTTTCCATCATTGGCCTACCATTCGACCTAATGGGCCCTATCAGTGGTTTCTACCGCTTGCTAGATATGGCTTTCACAACAATAAATGTACAGGGTGACCTAGTTGCTAATGCTATTATATCTAAGAGTGTTGGTGCACTTGGTGGTGAGGATAGAGCAAAATGAGCAAAGTAGGGTATCAAGGAATGTTTGGGAGCAACTCCCATATCGCAGCACAGAAACTTGCTAGTGCATTTCTTAGTAGTGAAGTTGAGTTTGTGCCTCTTGTAACGTCCAAGAATGTTGTTAATGCGCTGAAAAATAACGAGATTGACTATGGTGTGCTGGCTGTTAATAACAATGTTGCAGGCGAGGTCATAGAGACTACTACGGCACTTGATGGCTTTGATTATAATGTGTGTGGTGACACCGTGCTCGAGATTAGGCACTGCGTATTTACTACCCACACTTGTAGCAAAGTAGCTACTGTTGCGTCACATATTCAGGCGCTACAGCAATGCAAAAACACTATTATGCGTGAGTTCCCCACTGCCACAACTCAGGAACTTGAGGACACTGCCATAGGTGCATACTACTTATCAAATGCAACACTTAATGATAATACTGCTGTCATCTGCCCACAGTTTGCTGGTGAGCACTATAATCTAAAACTGATATACAAGGATGCGCAAGATATGCAAGGCAATGCCACTGAGTTTATCTTAATTTCTAAGTAAAAATAACTGCTAGGTGCTCTATTTTGAGTTCCTAGCAGTTTTTATATAAAGCAAAAAGAGGTAGCGATTTTAGGTCGCTACCTCTTTCTATATCTGCAAATACGCTTATTCTGTTTAGTTAATGCAATGAATGTATGTTGGTATTATTTTTACAATAAACCTTGCACATTACTGTTATGCATCAATCTTATTTGCCAGCCTTGATAGCAGCTTGTGCAGCAGCAAGACGAGCGATTGGAACGCGGTATGGTGAGCAAGAAACGTAAGTTAGACCAACATTGTGGAAGAACTCAACAGATGATGGGTCACCACCAACCTCACCACAAACACCTAGTTTGATGTTTGGACGAGTTGTTTTACCAAGTTTGCAAGACATCTCTACAAGTTTACCAACGCCGTTTTGGTCTAGACGTGCAAATGGATCTTGCTCATAGATTTTTGTCTCATAGTATGCAGGTAGGAATTTACCAGCATCGTCACGGCTGAAGCCGAATGTCATTTGTGTTAGGTCGTTAGTACCGAATGAGAAGAACTCAGCTTCTTTAGCAATCTCATCAGATGTTAGAGCAGCACGAGGAATCTCGATCATTGTACCAACAGAGTATTTCATATCAGAACCAGCAGCAGCAAGAGCTTTATCAGCTGTTTCTACAACGATTTTCTTAACGAAAGCAAGCTCTTTGATCTCGCCAACAAGTGGGATCATGATCTCAGGAACTACTGTCCACTCTGGGTGATTTTTCTGTACATTGATAGCAGCCTCTATAACAGCCTGTGTTTGCATAGCAGCAATCTCAGGGTATGTTACAGCTAGACGGCAACCACGGTGACCCATCATTGGGTTGAACTCGTGTAGGCTATCGATGATATCGTGTAGTTTCTCGATTGTTAGGTTCATCTCTTTTGCAAGAGCAGCGATATCGTCCTCAGCAGTTGGTAGGAATTCGTGTAGAGGTGGGTCTAGGAAACGGATAGTAACAGGGTGACCAGCCATAGCCTCGTATAGAGACTCGAAGTCACTTCTTTGCATTGGAAGTAGTTTCTCAAGTGCTTTCTCTCTTTGCTCAGCTGTCTCAGAAACGATCATCTCACGCATTGCAGGAATTCTGTCAGCGTCGAAGAACATGTGCTCTGTACGGCAAAGACCGATACCCTCAGCGCCGAACTCAGCAGCTTTTTGAGCATCACGAGGTGTGTCAGCATTTGTGCGAACTTTTAGTGTACGGAATTTATCTGCCCAGCCCATTAGACGACCAAAGTCACCTGTGATAGCAGCAGGAACAGTTTTAACAGCCTCACCATAGATGTTACCAGTTGTACCATCAAGAGAGATGAACTCGCCAGCTTTGTATGTTTTGCCGTTAAGTGTGAACTCGCCAGCTTCTTCGTTGATAGCAATCTCGCCACAACCACAAACACAGCAAGTACCCATACCACGAGCAACAACAGCTGCGTGAGATGTCATACCACCACGAACTGTTAGAACACCCTCGGAAACGTCCATACCGTGGATATCTTCTGGAGATGTCTCTAGACGAACTAGAACTACTTTCTCGCCTTTGTCTGTCATTTCAACAGCTTCTTCAGCAGAGAATACTATTTTACCACAAGCAGCACCAGGAGATGCAGCAAGAGCAGTAGCGATAGGTGTAGTTGCTTTTAGTGCAGCCTCGTCAAATGTTGGGTGAAGAAGAGCATCAAGCTGTTTTGGGTCAACCATGCAAACAGCAGTTTCTTCGGATATCATACCCTCATCTACTAGGTCACAAGCGATTTTTAGTGCAGCAGCAGCTGTACGTTTACCAGAACGTGTTTGTAGCATATAAAGTTTTCTATCTTCGATAGTGAACTCCATATCCTGCATATCTTTGTAGTGTTCTTCTAGTTTGTCACAGATAGCAACGAACTCGTTGTATGCAGAAGGCATGATTTCTTCAAGCATAGAAATTGGGTTTGGAGTACGGATACCAGCAACAACGTCCTCACCTTGTGCGTTCATTAGGAACTCACCATATAGTTTTTTCTCACCTGTAGCAGGGTTACGTGTAAATGCAACACCAGTACCAGATGTCTCGCCCATGTTACCGAATACCATCATCTGTACGTTAACAGCAGTACCCCACTCATAAGGGATATCATTCATACGACGGTAGTAGTGAGCACGTGGGTTGTCCCAGCTACGGAATACAGCTTTGATAGCGCCCATAAGTTGCTCTTTAGGATCAGATGGGAAATCGAAACCTTTTTTAGCTTTGAACTCAGCTTTGAACATTACAGCAAGCTCTTTTAGGTCATCAGCAGTTAGGTCTAGGTCGTTAGTAACGCCTTTTTTCTCTTTCATTTCGTCGATTAGCTCTTCAAAGTAAGCTTTACCAACTTCCATAACAACGTCAGAGTACATTTGAATGAAACGACGGTAGCTATCATAAGCAAAACGTGGGTTACCAGTTTTCTTAGCGAAAGCTTCAACAACGTCATCATTTAGACCAAGGTTAAGGATAGTGTCCATCATACCAGGCATGGAAGCACGAGCACCAGAACGTACGGATACTAGTAGTGGGTTGTCAAGAGAACCGAATTTTTTGCCAGCGTCAGCCTCTAGTTTCTCGATACTAGCCATAATCTCAGCTTCGATGCTAGGATTAATCTCACGACCGTCCTCGTAATACTTTGTGCAAGCCTCTGTACAAACTGTAAAACCGTTTGGAACAGGCATACCCATCTTAATCATTTCGGCAAGGTTTGCGCCCTTACCACCAAGAGTGTTTTTCATTGTGCCGTCACCCTCAGTAAACATGTAAACAAATTTACTCATGTAGTAGTTCCTCCTAAAAATAATTAGATGTATGTGTGGCTGGGTGCTTGTCCACCAAACCACCATTAACATTCCTCAATATTATAACAAATATATTTTGGAAATACCAGTACAAATTGTTAAAAAAATGGCTAAATTTGTGTTTTTGTCTAAAATATATCTTTTTATTGCAAAGCTGCATATAAAGTAGTAAAAAATGCTTAATATTATGCTCTTTTTCTCACTTTCACATAGCTTTTCAATGAAAAAATCTATTTATGCTCACTTTCTTTCTCGCACCAAATTTACATATTTTTTACATTAGCGCAAATATCCCAAAAGCACAACACTTTTTTTCGCCCCATACACACCATTGTTATTTTGTACGTATATTGACTGTATCATACATATTTAATGTTTTTTTATGGAATTGTGTTGAAAAAGTTAGATTAATATGTTATCATTCCAGTGTATGAACATTTCAATATTTCAAAGGAGAACACAGGTGTGCACATAGTTGCTACCTGATATTTATAAATGAAAAAACAAATAAACCTTAGCATACACTATATTCTTTCTTTCGTACTGTTTTTTGTGGGGATTATATCACTTTTTACAGCTATGTCGCGGCACGACCTAATATCAAACCCATATAGCTGGGATAATCTAAACTCCATCACTTTTGATACCGGTGACTATATCTGTGGTGATATCAGCAAATATTTGGTTAATACTGGCTCTAATGGCGTTATGGGGGAAACGGGCGATATGTTTGGTTTCTATACTATATACTCCGTCCCTACGGAAGATAATAAGTATATAGAACTACTGATAAAGGACGAGGAAATTCTAGCAAAACTAGAAACTTATGAGGCTGGTGTGGGTAGCGGTGTTTACTTGGAGGCAAAAATAATAAAAGGTGACAGCGCTTACCTCAATTATCCGTTTTACCAAAGAGCACTGAATACAGACAGCACCGAGCTAATAGACCAGCTGACAGTTGCTGAGCTAAATATTATAGAAACCGACTTTTCTTCTAATTTTACGCTTTTCATAATCGCTGCTTTTTCGCTCTTTGCAGGTGTGTCACTATTTTTCTTTAGTGGTGGCGTTGCAGGCTTTGTACAAGATAGGACAATAACTACATCTTTTAGCTACTCTGATAAATCCACCCTCGCAACTGCTACTATCTACCCAGAGGAAGCTTATAAAAACTTGGTAAGAGAGCGTGACAAGCTTAGAACTTTATCTAAAAAGAGAGACAAGATATACAACGGTATCATTTTTGGTGCTATCTACCTAGTACTTGGTACTATCCCCTACTTTGTAATAAACTCACTAATTGAGGGCGAGAGTGCAGAGTATGTCGCTAACATAGGTTTTCTCTTACAGGCTCTTTTTATACTCGGCATAATATTCATAATAATAGGTGTAAAAAAGCTGCTCCGTGCTTTTATCAACTCAGACTGGGAAATAGCTATCAAGATATCCGAGATTTTACAGCTAAATACCATTAGAACACAGATAGAAAACCGCGAGCGCGTGATAATGTCACTAGAGAGAATAGTGCGAGACAACCCCAATGGCATGGGCTAAAATACATATTACAGACAACCGATGAACAACAATCTAAATGGAGAGGTGATATTTAATGTTAGACCCTATTTTAACAAACCCCATATTGGTATTTTATTTGATTTTGTTCGCTCTATGTATAATTTTGCCAATTCATACAAGTTATCAAAAGAAAAAAATCGCAGCTCAAATCAAATCCTTAGCAGATAATGTTCTTGAAATGACGCCTACAGAATTTTTCACTATGCGTAACACTACATTTGGTGGTAGAGGCTCTCCAAAAGAAGCGTTGAAACATGATTTTATAGGTGTATATATTATTTTTAACAAAAGCAAGAATTTATATTATGTAGGTCAAGGAAAGCAAGTAATTTCCCGTGTAAATAGTCACTTAACTGGTAAAGGCAATGGTGATGTTTATGCAGATTTCAAGTATGGTGATGAATTTTCAATCAAAATGATTGGTTTAGACGCAAGTGGTTTTTCATCACTTAATGAATTAGAAAGAAATACTATCCTAACATATGATGCATACTCGAAAGGTTATAACAAAACAAGAGGAAATAAAAATTAACATAAACAAAAAACTACTGATTTAGGATGAAATAATCCAAATCAGTAGTTTTTTGTATTAGTATAGATTTCTATATTTTGTTACTTGAATAATGCTTAATAGCTGCATTTTATTTTACTAAAAATACTTGTACCTTGCTTGTTTCTCAGCACTGTAGTTTCTTTTTCAAGTCTACAAAATACTGTCGTTGCTGTTTTCTTAGGTATGCCCCAATAAATGGTGTTAGCAATATATTTTTCACCTTGATATTCTCTGTGAATACCAGTGTTGTAGTGTCACCATGCTCATAAAACTCGCCAGTCCAGTTCCCCACCACATTTTTGTTTTCTAGGCTAAACGCCCACAGTTTATGGTGCTCTTTTGTAGTGGTTGTAAAGTTTGTCGCAAATCCATCTTTGGTATGCTCGATGAAATTTATATCATCTATGACTTCTACCCTATCAATCTCACTCCGCCATAGCTGGCTGGACAAGTCTGTCACCGTTTCCCACACTATATCTATCGGACAAGGCAGTGTCACTTTTACATTTGCAATAGCCATGGCACTTCTCCTGTATTTAGTACATCATTTTTCTGTAATCTCGAGTATCTCACCTACATACATCATATGAAAGTCGTTGTCGCCGTAGAATTTTTCTATAATAGTTGTATCCACAAAGTTCTCTGCTAGCAGCTGCTGGTTGTATAGTTTCTTGCAAGTGAATGTAAGCCTTGCCTGTGAAAAACAAGGTGTGTCCTGCCTTTTTTCTATAGTAAGCCCTGCTTTTGCTATTTTGTCCTCGTCCCTACCACTAACTGTGCCAAAATATTTTAGTAGCTCGTGGTTTGGGTCATCAAATATACTGAGCGAAAAAGTATCCGAGTTTTCCATAAACTCATATGTGTGCCTTGCATGTCTAACAAAAATAAAAGCAACATTTTTGTTCCACAATACACCCATGCCACCCCAGCTACAGGTCATAGCATTTGTAACGCCGTCTTTTTCTGCCGCCAGTAGCAACCATTCGCCACTTATCAAGTTAAAAACCGAGCTGTCAAATTCTTTTGGTTGTATCACATTCATATTCATTACCCCTTTACTTAGTCATTTGTGTGGTGCACTAGCTCATCTGTAATTGCCGCAAAATCTTGTAGTGTCAGGTTCTCTGCCCTTGCATTTTCTGGCACATTTGCCACTAACAACGCTGCACGCAACTCATCTTTGGACATCAAGAAATTTGCAGAAAGGTTATTTAGTATAGTTTTTCTCCTCATACTAAACGCACCTTTTATCACCTTGAATAACAGTTCTTCATTAGCAACCCAGATAGGTGGCTTTTCATTTATAGTCAGCCTGATTACACAGCTATCCACATCTGGCTCTGGCACAAAAGACCCAGGTGATACATTAAACAGCACCTCTGGTGTACAGTAATAATTAACTGCCGCAGATATCGCGCCACATTCTCTAGTGCCAGGTTTTGCACATATACGCTCTGCTGCCTCTTTTTGCACCATGATAGTTATGCTCTTTATCGGCAAACGCTCTTCCAACAAGTACATTATTATCGGCGAGGTGATATAATAAGGTAGATTTGCACACACCACCACATCCATACCCTCAAACTCATCTTTTATAAGCTTGTGTAGGTCTGTCTTTAGCACGTCATTATTTACTATTTTGATATTGCTAAAGTCCGCCAGTGTTTCGTCAAGTATTGGCAGTAGCCTGTCATCAATCTCCACACAAACAACTTTTTTCGCTCTCTGTGCAAGCTCTGCTGTTAGTACGCCTATACCAGCACCTATCTCCAGCACACCTACATTCTCGGTAGCACCGCCAAGCTCTGCTATCCTAGGGCATATGCTAGGGTTTACTATAAAATTCTGCCCCAGCCTTTTAGAGAACCTAAAACCATGTCTCTCCAGTATATCTTTTATCACATTTCTGTTTGTTAAAACTTCCAAAATTACCTCCTATCAGCAATATTGTGCTCGCAAGCCTTGCTACACAACAAGATAGTTTTTTCAAATAACAGTATATCATATTTATTTGCTTTTGTAAATTGGTGCAATTTATAGTTTTCAACAACTCGCTACAGAAATTGTTTAAAGCACTGCGCCAAGTAGTAGCCCAACCGTGAGAACGCTACAATATATTCCTGTAAAATCACCTGCTAGTGAAGAAAATAATGTGTGTCCTGTATTTTTTACTTTTGTTGCACCATAATAAATAGCTATAGTATAGAATGTTGTTTCTGTAGAGCCTTGCATAACACTTGCCACTCTACCCAGATAACTATCTGCACCATACTGCTCCAATATCTGTGTATACAGCACCATGCCTCCACTGCCAGATATTGGGCGCATGAGAGCCAGTGGTAGCACTTCTTTTGGTATGCCCAGTAGCTCTGCTAGTGGCGATAGCGCTACTACTATTAGCTCCATAGCTCCAGATGCTTCTAGCATAGATATGGCAGTGAGTAGCATTATAAGTGCAGGCAATATGCGTATAGCTATTTTCAGCCCATCACCAGCAGCCTCTATAAATGTTTCAAATATATTTACTCGCTTAAAAAGTCCATAAGCTATAATACCACCTATCATAAGAGGTATAATTGAGTTGCTCAAGTCTGTCATATTACGCTCCATTCTGCAGATAAGTTTTTGAGTATAGTAAAAAACTTGTTATGCATAGCTTTAGTCCACTTGTCTTAATATGTAGTTTCCATGGATAGTTTCTTTCAAACTACGCCACCTCGCCTGAACATTGCTGCTCTGTGTCTGGTTGTTCTTGGTGATAGCAGTTTTGCGAGTGTTACAGCTACTATCACTGCCGCCAGTGAGCTTATCCATACTGGTAGTAGTATTTCTAGCGGGTCTGCCGAGCCAGCTTGCATACGTAAAAAAGCTGTAGTTGTTGGTACTATTTGCAGTGATGATGTGTTTATAGCCACAAAGGTTATCATCTCCGCTGTAGCTTTTTCTGGGTAGCCCGCTTCTTTTTCCAGCTCCTGCATTGCTAGCATACCCAGTGGCGTGGCAGCGTTACCCAGCCCTATTAAGTTTGCAACTATATTTGCAGATATTGCTACTAGCGCTGGACTACCCTTGCGCAGTCTAGGGAACAGCAAGCCCCTTGTTACTGGCTCAAAGAACTTAGCCAGTGCAGCAGTTGCACCACTTTTCTCTGCAATCTTCATTATTCCATTCCAGAATGCTATCATGCCACAAATACTAAAGACTAGCTCTACAGCTTTTACAGAGCCACTCATAGCACTGCCAGACACCGCCTCTATATTGCCTGTAAAAAAACCTACTATAATAGCAAGGACAATCATACCCCCAATAATGTAGCTCATCATGGTATTGTTTCCACCTTTCATCATTCACTGTACTACTTGTATAACTTATTCAAGAATAGCCGAATTTATTCTTTTGGTAATATTTTACAAATTTTTACTAATTTTACTAATCTTTACTATGAAAAGCCATATTTTTTCCAAAAAAAGAATGATTGATTGTAAGTATGTTATATTAATGGTAAAATTTTTCGCAAATTTTATCTGTTACATTGACAAATCAGATTTTTTTAGGTAATATAATTTTATATTTGAATATGCTGTACAAAAATAAATGTAAAATTTTGGTATTTTGAGCTAAAATATGAAAATTTACATTTAATGTAAAGTATTTAGTTCTTATAACTAGGAGGAAAAAATGAAAGAAACAGGAATAGTAAGAAAAGTGGATCGCTTGGGTAGAATAGTTCTGCCTGTCGAGTTGCGCAGGGTGCTGAAAATTAATATTCAAGACGAAATAGAAATATGCGTGGAAAAAGAGAATATTATACTAAAAAAATATTTGCCACATTGCATTTTTTGCAGTTCCAAAGAAAATTTGGTAGAATATGAAGGTAAAAACATATGTAGGGAGTGTGTATCCAACCTCTCTCAAAACAAGTAAATAAGCCAGTCTACAGTTTTTACATTTACATAGAAATCTTTTTTTTACAAATTTTTTTATTTTTTTGAAAAAAAGTGTTGACATTAAGCAAGTTATACGCTATAATGAGTAACGTTCCCACTGAGGGAATACTTCTGGCGGTATAGCTCAGTTGGCTAGAGCATTCGGTTCATACCCGGAGTGTCGTAGGTTCAAATCCTATTGCCGCTACCAGTTTTGTTGTCGTCCTAGCACTCTAGGACGACAAGCAAAACATCTACATTTTAATAAG
>CAYJFF010000035.1:0-25189 GCA_964369345.1 uncultured Oscillospiraceae bacterium | reverse complement strand
GAGTGCTCTTTCATTAAGTTTTGTGCCGACGTGAAGCGGCGGAATGGAGCATTTAAGTGCCAAAGAATATATTTAATGCAGAGTGGACAAGACTGCTAAAGCAAGAGGATACTTTCCTAAAAAAACGGGCAGAAAAGAAAGTCACAAAGCTAGATGCTATCATTGCAGAAAAAATCCCACAAAAACTACAAGATACGCTGAATTTGGCTTTTTCCAAGTCCTTTGCTGTTGTTTTTGATAGAGGAACAAGTGTGATAGAAAAAAGCTATAACAGGCAAAATGCAGAGCACACGCACAAGGTAAACGCATATGCTTTTTCTATTAGGCAGGATAAAAAACGTGCTCGTGCCTTTGAGAAAGAAGTTGCAAAGTCCGAGGCTATAAACGTGCTCATTTCTGGTGCTAAGGGCATAGGGCTTGGGCTACTTGGCATAGGGCTACCAGATATTCCTGTATTCATTGGTGTGGTGCTCAAGGGTATATATGAAATTGCACTGCAATATGGCTATGACTATGACAGTGATGAGGAGCGTTATTTTATACTCAATATCATCGCTACTTCCATGCTATATGGCGACGAGGTACGTAGTGGGGACTCTGCGCTCAATGAATATATAACCACATCAGCATTGCCACCCAGCTATGATAGAAATGCTACGATTGACAAAGTTGCAAGTGTACTATCAAACGAGCTACTCTATATGAAGTTTGTGCAGGGAGTGCCACTTGTTGGTGTCGTTGGTGGGCTATCCGATGCTGTTTTTGTAAAAAAAATACTGGGATATGCCAAACTTAAATACAAGCGAAGATTTTTGTATAATCAACTAAATCCATAATATAATAGTAGTGCCATATATGTATTGGTACTACTATTTCTTTTACCACTTCTTTACAATTTATTACTTTTAGATTTTACATAAAAGCACTAATATATTCATAAAAAGTGTTTGGTGGTTTGTGGTAAGGGAGGTGCAATGATGGTTGTAATAATAGAGTCTGATAATAGTATCCGAGAGCTAGTATGCTATGCCTTGGAAAATGCTGATATAAACGCCAGAGGTTTTTCTGATAGTGTGCAGTTTTTTGAGTATATGGAGAGAAATTCTCCCAGTCTCATCATGCTAGATATTATGCTACCCAACGATGCTGGTGTCCATATTATACAGACCTTATTCAGCGAGCAAGCATATAGGCACATTCCCATTATTCTGCTTAGTGCAAAAGATAGTGAGCTTGATAGAGTTTCTTGGCTGGACTACGGCGTTGATGACTATATCACCAAGCCATTTGCTGTCAGAGAGCTGATATCACGTGTAAAAGCATTGCTACGTCGCACAACCCAAAACCCCTGTGAAAATCAGTTCACATACAAATCCCTGCTACTGGACGATAACTCGCACACTGTTTTTATAAACAACGAGCAAATATCGCTAACGCTAAAAGAGTATTGTATGCTAAAAACTCTACTTGAGTGCAAGGGTACAGTGCTTTCCCGAGATGAATTGTTACAGAAAATATGGGGGTATGATTTCCACAGCAAGACACGTACACTAGATGTGCATATACGTACACTGAGGACTAAGCTACATGAGTATGGTGATTATATAGAAACCGTGCGTGGTGTTGGCTATAGAATAACGGACGAACATTAGGCGCACAAAGTGGGGTAGCAACAAAACCGTTGCTACCCCACTATCTCTGCTATTAATATGTCACTGTATATATTAGCCACGCTAGGGCAAAGAAAATAGGCTGATGTATTATATACAGTATCAAAGTATGTTTGCCTATAATCCCCAGTGCACTGATATGTTTTTTATAGAAAAACTGTGGTGCTTTTTTTGTTTTTAGGCTGTCACCCCACAACGCACCTACAAAAAATGCAAATATCCATGGTATTAGCGGGTAATAGTCCACAGAGGAAAAACCCTGCATACCAAAACCAAGTGGTACTAGGTAGAATTTATCATATAAAAAGCTTGGTACATCCACAGTCAGCCCCAGTGACAAAATACCTACAATACCATCATATATATCATATGTCCCCACAAATAGCACTGCAAAGATAACTGTAAATAGTAAAGGTGGTAGCTTTTTTAACCACTTGCCCACCACGCAGTATATCAATATGGATACAGCAAAAAAGTGCAATATCCCAAAGACTATAAAAGATGCTGGCATGAGAAAAAATGTCACTACTGTAATAGCCATAGCAAATGCTAGTATCACCAACCCACGTTTCAGGTTATTTTTGCTCAGGCTACACGAAACGCCGGATATTACCATCAGCATAACGACTACCACTACGCGTGACATCTGGAATGCTCCAGAGAAAAACCATGGTATATCTACAATTGGGTATAGCAAGAAAATATCATACAAAAGGTGGTATAACATAACGTATATTATACCTATACCACGTAGCTCATCTAGCAGGTATATCCTTGTTTTTTGCTCCTTTGCCACTTCTTTACCTCGCTATACAGTTAGTCAAAATCATACATCTTTTGTTTTTGGGGCTGTTGTGCTGTATATGTTTGCTGTTGTTTGTCTATAAGCACTGGGTTTTTCACACTTTCTTCTGCCGATGCTAGCAGTTGCATGCGTGTTGTTGTAAGCTCTTTTAGCGCTATAGACATTGCTTCTTCTGCATCTCTTAGCGACCTCTCTGCATAGCCGAACGAAGCTTGTTTTAGTTCCAAAGACCTGTTCTCCGCCCTATCGAGCATAGTATTAGACCTAGAAGTGCTACTGGATAATAGCTCGCTAGACTCCTGCGATGCACTGCTTATCATTTCCTCAGACTTAATTGTTGCATCGCGCAACATATCATCAGACCTTGTTTTAGCATCACGCAGTATTTCTTTTGCCTTTGCAGTTGCATTGCTCATCAGGGCGTTTGCTCTCTGCTCTGCCTCATCCAACATAGCAGTCGCTTTGCTATTTGCCTGTATTACTACTGTGTTGTTATCTATCAGGTTACGTGCACGTGCCTCTGCCTGTCTTATAAGCTTCTCCGCATCAGCATTTGCTATCTCTAGTATTTCTTTTCTATCATTTACTACTGCTTTTGCTTGTTTTATCTCGTTTGGTAGCGAAACACGAATATCGTCTATCATACTACGCATTTTCACCATATCTACAGTACATTTATCACGTGCTAGTAGTACAGACCTACCGTTGTCTATTTCTTCGTCCATTGCCGTCAACAAAGATTCTATTGTTGCCATATTACGTCCTCCGTCTTTCTCATCCTTTTATTTTTTTTATTATATCCTCACACACACATGGTGGCAAAAAGTGAGTTATATCTCCACCCAGCTCACCAACTTGTTTTACTATGCTAGAGCTTAGGTACATATTATCCGAGCTTGCAGGTATAAACACTGTTTCGCACTCGTTGTATAGTTTCCTGTTTATCAGCGCCATTTGGAACTCATACTCAAAGTCCGACACAGCACGCAGGCCTTTTACTAACGCTGTTATTTTGTTTTTTTCTATATACTCTACCAGTAGCCCACTAAACAGCTGTACATCTACATTTTCCAGTGTTGGCTCGCTATCCAAAACTCGCTGTATTAGCTCTACTTTTTCCTCTGGGGTAAAAAAACCAGATTTCTCTACATTATTAGCAACTAGCACTGTCACGTTATCAAACATTTTGCTCGCACGCTTGATAATCTCTAGGTGTCCATTTGTTATAGGGTCAAAGCTACCTGGGCAAACTACTCTTTTCATTCTACCTCCTCCGACAATTGGCGATATGCTGTCAGCTTTATGCTACCGTACGCATATTCTTTGTACAGGCTATAGCCAGAAAGCTCCTGTGGCAACACCTCACCCTTTGCTGTTTCACAGATTATCACTCCGTTATCACGCATATGGGCAGATAGTTTCATAAGCACATCGGGTGTTGTTTCGCTGTTGTATGGTGGGTCAAGTATAATAACATCAAACTTTGCTGTCGTGGTACTAGCAAAAGTCACTGCATCTTGTGGAACTATTTTTGCACTTGCAGAAAAACCAGTATTTGCAATATTCTTACGCAAAGCATCTAGCGAGTCCCTGTTATTATCTACAAATGTACACTGTGATGCACCCCTGCTCAGCGCCTCTATGCCTAGCTGGCCACAACCGCTGTATAGGTCAAGCACCTGTGCACCCTCTATCTCAAACTGTATTATATTAAACATAGACTCTTTTACTTTGTCAGTAGTAGGCCTAACTTTGTCACCCATAGGTGTTATTAGTTTTTTGCCCCTTGCTGTTCCTGTTATTACTCTCATACTTTCCCTGCTTTCATAGCTATTCACAATATATGCAAAACTTTTTTTATATATTATTCTATCATTTTTTAACCCAATTGTCTATTAGTCTGTCTTTTGTATACACTATTTTATCATATTATATCCTTATTTTCAACTATAAATAGATAGTGGAGCAAATTTGTCACTTTTTATTAATAAAAGGCTGTTGACCAAACGCTAGTTTGTTGTTAAAATAAAGCCTGACACTATATGTTCAGTTTATTATGCCAATATACTGCATGGTGTCACTGATGAAAGGAATGAAAAAATGAAAGTTGTAGCATTTAATGGTAGTAGCAAAGTGGAGGGTAACACTTATCATGCCCTACAGATAGTGGGCGCAGAGCTTGCAAAGAGAGATATAGAGCTTGAGATTATTAATATCGGAAAAATGAACCTGGCTGGCTGTATAGGTTGTGGTGCCTGTGCCAAGGCGCGCAATGAGAAATGTCCAGCTTTTAATGACGGGCTAGACGAGCTTGTGCAAAAAGCAAAAGAAGCCGATGGTATTTTGCTGGGCTCACCTGTATACTTTTCTGGTGTTGCTGGTAATATGAAGTGTTTTCTTGATAGATTACTATATGTCAGTGGCTCAAATGGCGGGCTGTTACGCCACAAGGTTGGTGCTAGTGTTGTTTCTGTGCGTCGCTCTGGTGGTATACCTACACTGAACGAGCTTAACAAATATATCGAGTATGCAGAAATGATTATGCCTACTTCCAATTACTGGAGTGTTATACATGGCAATCGCCCAGGCGAGGTAATGCAAGACGCAGAGGGCGTACAAATAATGCAGATTTTGGGGCAGAATATGGCATGGATAATGGAAGTTATAGCAAAAACTGATGTAGAAAAGCCAGAGAGCCATAAAAAAGTATGGACTAGCTTTATACGCTAACAGCATATTTTAAGTATACAGGAGTGTGGAGTAATTATGGATTTCAAAGATAATGGGCTATCCGCTTGGGAAGATAATGCAGAGTTTTGGGATGGGCAAATGGGTGATGAGTCCAACTATTTCCATAGAGATATAGTGAGGCCAAGCGTAGACAAGCTACTGTGCATACACAAGGGCGACTTGGTGCTTGATATCGCTTGTGGAAACGGCAATTACTCGGAGTATATGGCACAAAAAGGCGCTAGTGTAGTCGCTTTTGACTATAGCCCGAAGATGGTCGAGCTTGCAAAGAAACGCAGACATAGCGTTCTTGATAGGGTGAACTTCCATGTTTGTGACGCTACAAACTATGACGCGCTAATGGAACTGCAACAGGAGCAACCTTTTTCCAAGGCAGTTGCAAATATGGCTATAATGGATATATCTCAAATCACACCTCTGTTTACAGCAGTATATAAAATGCTTGATGTAGGTGGTATTTTTGTTTTTGCAACCCACCACCCCTGCTTCACTTATGAGAATGATGATTACTTTACTAGCTGTGTTAATAAGGGCATTGCAATAGAGGGGCAACCTTCTTTGCAGAACTACTATCATCGCTCTATTAGTGATATATTTAACCTAGCATTTGCAACAGGTTTCTGTGTTGATGGCTTTTATGAAATACCATTTGGTGGCGATAAAACGCCTATTATAATGACTATCCGTCTACGCAAAACTAAATAGAACCACAAGAGGCACAAACCTTGCTACACTAGCTTGGTCCGTGCCTCTTAATTTTTTTATAAACTACTGGTTGCTATTCTCCGTAACATAGCTCCTCAAAATTTGTTGTTGGCATAGGTTTTGCATATAGATAGCCCTGTGCAGCCTCACAATTAATTTTCTTTAGGAACTCCACTTGCTCAACAGTCTCTACGCCCTCGGCAACGGTGTACATTCCCAAGCTATGTGCAAGGTTTATCACGCTCTCTACTACAATATTACCTCGCTCATCATCTTTGTTGCTAATGAAAAAGCTTCTATCTAACTTCAGTGTTTCTACCTTGAAATTCTTCAGCATACCAAGTGATGAGTACCCAGCACCGAAGTCATCTATGGACACTGCAAAGCCCAGCTTGTGCAAATCATCAAGCAAGTCGCTTATCGATATGCCGTTTTGGGTGATACAGGTTTCTGTAAACTCTATCTCAATATACTTTCGTGGTACACCATATTTATCAGTAATAGCCTGTATCTCAGAAACAAAGTTTTCGTTTGATAGATGCATCCTAGAAAAATTTACAGAGACAGGTATGCACTCAAAACCTCTTGCAATCCACTCTTTAAGTAAGCAACACACGCTACTTAACATATATTTATCTAGCTCAATGATAAATCCATTGCTCTCAAATAGTGGTATAAAGTCGTTTGGATACACCATATTTCCATCAGCTTCTATCCAGCGCACCAATGCTTCTGCACCTATAATTCTGTTGCTACTTATGCTGTACTTTGGTTGTAGAAACACTTTGAACTCACCATTTTCGAGCGCTTCCTCCATACTATTTGTTATTTTTGTATGTTTTAATACTCTTTGTTTAATTTTGTCATCATAATCATAAATATTTGTGACACCAATAGCTGATTTTGCAACACTATGTGCCATGGTGGTTTTATTGATAATATCATTAATATCGCGTTCGCCCTGCTCTATATAATATCTGCCGAACCTAAAAGAAAACTGGAATTTATCGAGATTTGGCAATAATGACTTTAATATTTTTTCATAATGCTCACTGTGCATATCATCTTTTTCCAGAAATCCATTGCCAGAAAAAATCATAAATTCATCGGGGCCTACACGCGCGCATATAAATGTTTCTTCTTTAATCATTTTACAAATAGATGCAACTGCACGCAAAACACTATTGCCTACCTCGTAGTCAAACACTTCGTTTACAGCTTTGAAATTTACTATATCAAGCTTTGCTATGACAAACTTTGTATCTGATTTTTTCTCCAGCATTTCTGCAATATCTATTTTGAACTTTACAAGATTTCTTAGCCCTGTAAGCTCGTCATAATATGCTATTTTCTCTATCTTTTCCATGTTTTGTCTACGCAAAAGCAGGATATATAAAATAAACACAGCAAAGCAAGCAATGATTATTACACTAACTATAACCATGCTAGCTGATATCTGAGCAAGGCTTTGGTTTATCTCTTCTTCTTCCACAATAGTTAGCAATATCCAGTCGTTTATAGATAGTGACCTGTACTCTGCAAAGTTAATATTTGTTCCGTCACCAAAAATAAAGCTACCACTGCCCATGTTTGCAAAGCTTCCATTTAGTTCTTCGCTACTTGTATCGCCCATAACATGTGCGCCACCAGCAAATTTTTCATCAAAATCTTCCTTGGTGCTATCAATTACTATCTCACCATCTGGCTGTATAATAAGAGTATAGCCATAATCTGTATACGATGCAGAAAGCAAACTCTCAATATATTCTATATCGTACTCTGCTACTATAATACCTCTCGGAGTTCCATCAGTAAATATCGGTGCTGCAACAGCAATAACCTCATTGCCTGTATATGGGGAAATATATGGCTGACTTGTTACAACTTCCTCATTTTTCAAAACATCATCATAGTAGCTCATCTCGCTTATATTCACCTGTGTATTGTCAGATAATGATGCCCTACCGTCTACTTCCGAGAGTATGATAGTATCCAGTTTAAAATCACGCTCAACATTTTGCATATACTCAAGCACTGCTTCTTTGTCGCTACCTAGCAGTGCAAAAGTATTTGCTATATTTACTATGAGTGTCTGCTTAATTTCAAACTCTCTTTCTACAGAAAGCTGCTGCTGATTAGCTGTATCTACAAGTGTTTCTGTGGCGGAGCTTTCTAGTTCTCTATATACATTTCTATTAAAATTCAGAATGCCATATAGAATGGCAGAAACAACAATTGCAACTGCCACTATAGTAAAAAGTCCTTTTAGATTAACTTTCATAAAAGCCTCCTAGCTTGCCTGTGTGCTTAAATATCTACAATAATTATACCATAATATATCATCTGTTTCAAGCAAGACTCACAGAATATCAAGGACAATTCTACATATAACATTCACAATTAAAAGCGAATTTCACGAAAACTCATCTGTGTAGTAGCACAATAAAAAAAGATGGACACCCGAGAGCATCCATCAAAAATGTATATTAAATTAGCAGCATGGCTCTATCCAGCCGAATTTATCCTCTACTCTGCCCCACTGGATATCTGTTAAGTCTTTGAATATTTTTGCACTTAGCTCGCCGATTTCGTTGTTGTTAATAACGTAATCTTGCTCCATATAGCGCAGAACACCCATAGGTGATATAACTGCTGCTGTTCCTGTTCCCCAAGCCTCTTTTAGCGTGCCATTTTTCTGTGCTTCTATTAGCTCTGTTACAGATAGTTTTCTCTCCGATACTTTTATGCCCTGTGATGCTAGTATTTCTATAACAGATTTGCGTGTGATACCGGGCAATATGCTACCAGAAAGCTCTGGAGTTATTACCTCGTCACCAATCTTAAAGAAAACGTTCATAGAGCCAACTTCTTCTACATACTCACGCTCAACGCCGTCCAGCCACAGTACTTGGCTACATCCGTTCTGCTCTGCGATATGCTGTGCAAGTAGTGATGCTGCATAGTTTGCACCAGCTTTTATCATGCCCATACCGCCCTTAACCGCGCGCACATAGTTTGTTTCTACCTGTATTTTCACAGGAGAAATACCACTCGCGTAGTAAGAACCTGATGGTGACATTATTATACAACAAGTATAATTTGTAGCTGGATGTACTCCTAGCATAACTTGTGTAGCATATATAAACGGTCTGATGTATAGTGACGCATCTGCAACATCTGGCACCCAGTCTTTATCTGTATTCACTAGCTCTTTTAGCGCTTTTAGCATTAGTTCCTCGTCCACTCTTGGTATAACCATTGCGTCACAGGATTTATTTAGTCGCTTAAAGTTCTCCTGTGGACGGAAAAGCTGTATTTCGCCACTCTCTGTACGGTAAGCTTTTAGCCCCTCGAAAATCTCCTGTGCATAGTGCAAGCAAGAAGTAGCAGGGTCCATAAGCACAGGGCCATGTGGCACTATACGGGGGGTATTCCAACCATTTTCTTCGTCATAGTCCATCAAAAACATATGGTCAGTAAACTGCTTACCAAACCTTAGGTTATTTGCATCTGGCTTCTGTTTTGGTTGTGTAGTAAGGTTTTTTGTTATCTCCATTTTGATACTCCGTTCCGCCGCCTCATGTCGGCACAAAATTTAATAGAAAAAATGCTCACTTAATCACACAAAACACAGGAGTGCTAAAGAGCATTGTTGCACATAATGCAAGCTTTTGAGCTTGGCTCAAATGGGTGCTGTGCATAATATTAGTTTGATTATGTATTCTTTACTGGGTTTCGGCTAGTTTTTTCAAACTATACACATCTTTATTCTTTTTATACAAATATTATTATATACTTTATCACTTTAGCGTGGATAGGTCAAGGCATTTTTTTACTTTTTTTGCATTTTTTTAATTTTTGTCATTAATCACCCATAATATATATACAAACAGGCTGTTTTGTACACAGCCTGTCTGCTATTCCAGTGTTAATCTTCTAGCTTTTTTAGTCCATCTAGCTCTTTGTTGTCCACTTTTACCCTGCCATCACGCAGTACCTTTACATCATCTTTGTGGAAAAGCTCTGTAACGCCCTCAGGGCCTGAGTTTATACGGACTTTTAACAGCCCTGTCAGCAAGCTTACTTCTATTACTGCACCCTTGCCAGACGGTGTAGAAACTATAGCACCAACCTTTGGTGTGTTGCGTATTAGGTCCTCATATGCATCTTGCTCGTATTTCAGGCAACACATAAGCCTGCCACAAGTACCGGATATCTTGGTGGGGTTAAGAGATAGTCCCTGTTCTTTTGCCATTTTTATAGACACAGGCTGGAACTCGCCCAAAAAACTAGAACAGCAGAACTCTCTGCCACATATACCCAGTCCGCCAAGCATTTTCGCCTCATCACGCACACCTATCTGTCTTAGCTCTATCCTAGTACGGAAAACACCAGCAAGGTCTTTTACTAGCTCACGGAAATCCACACGTCCATCAGCTGTAAAGTAAAAGAGTATCTTGCTTCCATCAAAAGTATGCTCGACATCTACCAGTTTCATCTCTAGCTTATTATCTGTTATTTTTTGCTGGCATACTACAAACGCTTTTTCTTCTTTAGCTTTGTTCTCTTTTATCTTCCTCATATCATCTGCCGTAGGTTTTCGCAATGCAGGTCTTAGTGGCTTTGTTATTGTTTCTTCTGCCACCACACGGTTGGCTATGGCAACTGTGCCACACTCCACCCCGCGAGATGTTTCTACTATAACATAGTCTTCTTCTTGATACTTAACAGTGCCTGGGTCAAAATAATATATCTTTCCCACTTGTTTAAATCTTACACCAATTATTTCTGCCAATTTATTCACGTTCCTTTCACGACGCACTACTGCGCCAACAACACTCCATTGCTATTTATTAAATATATCATCTACCAGACAAGCAGATATGAGCGACAGATAGCCATTGCTATCACTCTTCTCTTTTGCTGTAGCTATTGCAGACGATATCCGTGCTAGCTTTTTCATACTAATAACTTGTCTATTATGCTCTATCAACAGCGATAGATAGTCAAGCATTTTTTTATAGTCCTTGCGGTTTTTTTCTGCTGGTACCAGTGCCTTTATCATTGCATATGCGTTTTCTTCCATAGCATCAAACACCGTCTGTGCAGTCTTGCATAGTGATAAATCACTGCTACTTGCAAGTATGCGCTGTGCTGACTGTGTGCTATTATGCGTGAGTATCGCAACAAGTGTCCTGTCTGCAATATCATACTCCTCACCCAGATTTTCTATACATTCCTTTAGTGTTTCGCTTGCCACACGCAGTAGTGCCACACGGGATAATATAGTCCCCAGTAGCAACTGCTTGTTCTGTACTGATATAACAAAATATGTGTTCGGTGGGGGTTCTTCTATGGCTTTCAGCATGAGATTTTGCACTTCTGCTGTCATTTCCTCTGCATTTTTTAGTATATATACTTTCGCCCTGCCCTCGTGCGGTGCGTGGTAGAGCGTGGAGCGTATCTTGCGCACCATATCTTTTTTATAGCTACCGTCCTCATCACCCAGAACAGTAACATCATAGTGCACACCAGCCAGTATCTTCTTACAAGCTGTGCACTCACAGCAAAGCAGACCCTGCTGTTTTTCACACATTACAGAGCCTGATATAATAGTATTTATATTATCTACTACTTGTTCGCCACCGCCCTCTAACAAAACAGCGTGTACAAGCCTGTTACTTTCCAGCATTGTCAGCAAAGGTGCAGGGATATTCACCACACCTCTGCTAGGCAGTGTTATTTGTGACATCAAATGTGCTCCTTACAGTTTGCGCTCCCACAAACTAAACTTTCTTGAACTGCTCTACATCAATAACAAAAATAGTTGCACCACCAACAGCAACCTCAACAGGCATGCCAGAGTACATTCCTGCACCAAAAGATGCAGTCGAAGGAACCATTTTTGTACGTTTTTTGCTATTCTCTGCTATTACAGCGATAGCATCTTCTACTTTATCGTCTTCTGTACCAACGATAAGTGTTGTGTTGCCAGATAGTAAGAAGCCACCTGTAGTTGCAAGTCGTGTTACAGAATAGCGCGCTTTGGTTAGTGCCCCCGAAACCTTGGAACTGTCGTCATTGGATACAATAGCAAGTATAAGTTTCATATAGTGCTCCCCTCCGCCGAAAATATCGGCACAAAATATTTTATAGTATGATTTATTAGTAATTTCATTATCTATATGACTATTTTACCACATAAATGAATTTAATTCCAGTGTTTTTTAGCGTTTGTATGATTAAATTTGAAATTTCTTCTCCCGGTGTTACTATTGGTATACCAGGTGGGCACTTGCTTATCAGCCTTGCAGATACTCTACCCTGTGCATCTTCTATAGGCACTTGCATTGCTGGGCGTGCCATAGCCTCGTGTATAGATAGCGGCCTGCGTGGTAGCACATACTGTATCACAGTTTGTGGTATGGGTCTGCGCATTGGTAGTTGTGTCAGTACAAGCTCTAGCTGTTGCAGCTCCTCCAGCGTGGTAGAAAGGCTGGGCATAAATATCACTGTATTTTCAAATACGTACTCTGGCTGTATGTCACGCCTGTATAGGTAGTAGCTCATTTCCTCACGCAGATAACCCATGGAGTGAAAGCCAACTGCCAGTCTTAGTGGGTCGCTAACAAAGCTACGCACAGTTTCGTACCCATGCTTATACAGACGCTCTTTTAGGTTGCTTATGTATGCGCCAAGCTGTAAATATTTATCATCACTACCCTCTATATACGGCAGTGCCATATCAGCCGATAGCATTATGAGATAGCTGGGGCTAGTCGTCCCAAAAAGTGACATAGCATACTTTGCATGGCTACGGAACTTGCTCTCTGCAAGGTGTAGTACTGCACCACCTGTTAGCACTGGGTAGTTTTTGTGTAGCGAATCACAGCACATATCTGCACCCTGCACAATGGGGTGCAGTGCTGCACGAAAACGATTGAGATGTGCACCATGTGCGTTGTCCACCAACAGCCACACACCATATCGCTTGCATACCTCGCTAATTTGTGGTATATCTGCTATCTGCCCAAAATAATCTGGGCTTGTGATGTACACAGAAGCCGTATCAGTATTTTCTTGCAACATTTTTTCTATTTCTTCTGCTGTTGGTTGCAGTGCTATACCCCTGATATTCTGCTCGTCGCTATAGTTAATCTTGCACTTTACCCACATTACGTCCATACGCAGTAGCCCGAATGTGTTCACTGCTATCTGGTGCGAATTACGTGCTGCTATTATTTTTCTGCCACGCCTATTAGCTAGGTATAGCATAGTCTGTATGCACAGGCTACTGCCACTTGCAGACAATAGCGATGCCCCAGCGTGGTATGCCGCTGCTATACGGTCCTCTATCTCACGCAGTACATCGGACGAATGGTACAGGCTGTCTGCACCATCAATCTCTGTTATGTCATATGGCGCTACTTCCTCAAAAGGATATGGAAGTTTACCTTTGTGCCCTGGCATATACATACGCATTTTGTTGTCTTCTATAATTTGGTCTATACGCTCTCTTAATGGAGTACTAAAGCTATCAGTCACTATAATCTACCTCCCCCAGTTCAAGCCTGATGCACCAAAACAAGCTTAGTGCTTAGACATAAATTTTGCACGGAAATCAACAGCAAAGTTGAATATTTTATTAGTTAGTGGTTTATATACATAATCCAGCTCACCTACAAGCTCGTCTATTCTGCCACTAAAACCACGTTTGAAACGATACAGCCCATACATACTACCTTGCTCGTTATCTATATCGCCAGATATCCCCTGAAAATCATATAGCTCACAGCCTGTTTCTATGCCCCACTTAATCATCTCCCACTGCATCAAGTAGTTAGCCATAATCTTTCTGTGCTCATTATCCGATGCGCCATATATATAGCAACATTTACCAGCGTAGTTCACGGTAACAGCACCACAAACTGGCACACCGTTGTAGTATCCCATATATAGACGAGCATGCTCGCCCAGCGACTGCAAAAAATTCGCAAAATACTGCTTGGAGCGTATATTAAAGCCATCACGTTCACCTGTTATCTTGTATATAGGCATAAATTCATCAAGCGCCTCTATGCCCTTTACCTCTATAGTAACACCATTTTTTATAGCATAGCGTACATTGTAACGTGTCTTTTGGGTTAGCCCCATTAGCACTTCGTCCTCTGTTTTGCCCTTTAGTGGCAAGCGATAGTTAAACCTTGCTTGTATAGTTTCAAAGCCTAGCGGACCATATATTTGCTTAAAACCACAGCTTTTCATAAAATTTATAAACTCATTATCAGATATGAGCACATCTGGGTCCATCTTTACAACATGAGCACGGTGTTTCTTTGCTACAGCGTCAATGCCGTCTTTTAGCTCTTTTAGCGCTACTTTGTCATGAATATCGCATATTGGCCCACGTGGGCAATACATAAACGAGCTACACAGAAAAGATATTTTTTGCACTAGTACTGCACACGCACCACGTATCTTGCCATTATCATCACGTGATACCACTGCTTCAAACTGCCAGTTAGCTTTTACATCTTTCCAGTATATGGACTGTGTAAACTCCCCTCTTGGGTGGCTACTCACATACGCCTCATATTCATCATACTGTTTTTCTTTTAATATCTCAAACATAATACTCCGTTCTACCCAAACATCACTGCTTGGATAAAAGATTTAAGTTTCGTCTAATCACTTTTTCACCACGCCAGCCAAAGCTCTTTCGTGGCAACAACTCCTTGTAGTTGTCCATAGTTATTATGGGAGTTACTCCCTGCATAAATTCTGCTATAGGTGTTGTTTTAAGACTGGCATTGTACGGACACGCCAGCGTGCATTTGTCGCACCCCCAAGCAAGCCCGCCCTGTGCTATCTGCTCACATTCGCTCTGTGTTAGCTCACCTTTTTTCTGTGTAATATGCGACAGGCACTTGTCCAGCAAAAACGAGCTATCCCCAAGTGCGCCACTGGGGCATGTATCTATGCATTTGTTGCAGTTCCCACAGCTGTTCTGCATCTCTGCTGACTGTGCGCTAAGTGGCAAGTCTGTCACTATCTCACACACAAACACCATAGAGCCATATTCCTCTGTAATAAGCTGTCCATTTTTCCCGATAAAGCCAAGGCCTGCACGCCACGCAAGCTCTACCTCTGGTAGGGGTGAGCTATCCACAAATGGCAAGAACAAATTCTCTGGATAATGCTCCTGTAGCTCTGCTATTATCTCCCCCAGTATTGACTTAGCTATGGCATGGTAGTCATCTGGCACTGCATATAGTGAGATATTTGTGTTCGGCACAGCTGTATAGTATGGTAACAGCATAACAATGGCACTGCCACGCTGTGGTAACAGCGACAAACTCCTACACTGTATGAAATGCGATAGCTCCGACATATCACAAAAGCCAATATGTGTGATATCGGTGCGTATTCTCTCTATTATCTGTCGTATTCTCTGCGAGTTATCCATTAAGCGATTTTAGCATATCCACTATGCCCTGTACATTTACTTTGTTGTCTTTTTCATACTTACTGCTTGATAGTAGCTCGCGCAGTTTTCCCAGTGAATACATTTTCTCAGAAAGACCTGTAATATAGCATTTTTGGTCCTGTGTTTTTACTAGGATAGTTTCTACAGGGACACTATATATCTTAGCCTGTGCTAGTTTTTTACGGAAGATTATCTGGCTCTGCTCTAGCTTGTATAGTGGGCTTGCAAAACGCACTTTTTTCTCTGCGCCGTCCTCACCCTTTGCGTCTATCCATTCTTCGCTATTTAGGTCGCCATATATTTTGCCATTTTGGTGTAGGTCGCAGGCTATCATAACACCAAAAGGTGCCACAACCACTTGGTCTGCTATTATTCCATCACCAAAGTCTACATCAGTCATCACCACAAAGTTGCGGTATCTGCCTTTTGCACGGAAAATATTGGTAACACGTTTTTTTGTCAAGTGTGTATTTCGCTTTAGGTACCACCTATAGCCTAGAATAGTAAGTATCGCAACTAGCACAACACCAATAGCTATATAGATAAAAAGTGCTGTGTAAATAGAAGCTGTCATTGTATCCGTCCCTGTCATTGTATAAATCCCCTTTAAAAATAATATTATAGGTACATTGTACCATAAAAAACGATATTTGAAAACATAATATTACCAAAAATAATACTGAATAATGTGAAGAAAAAAAGCAAAAATAATAAAGCTTGATACAAGCTAAATCAGAAATAATTATTAATAGGCGAGTGCAAAATTCGACTTGTCCGTTTTGCACATAGCTAAATTATTAAAAGAAACGAGGTGTTACAGTGGCTAATCTAACATCAAAAGAGCTAAGTTTTATAACGGAGCAACTAGGTAGCGAGCAGGTGCTTGTAAAAAAATACAAATCCTATGCAAAACAGCTATCCGACCCTGCACTAAAGTCTAAATGTGAGCAGATAGCAGCACAGCATCAGACACATTACAACACATTACTAAACCAACTAATGTAAAAAGATATGCCCAATTTTCTTAATCCTTCCCCCTGCTTTATGATGATTAAGATAATGCATTTCACCAAATTTTGTGCCGGTGGTGGTGTCTAGCCTCCTCGACCGGCAGAATGGAGTATTAATATGGCAGAGATTAACCCAACCTATGGCGATAAAGAGATAGTAACCGATATACTAACATCTCAAAAGCATATTACAGGAATGTATAATACAGCTAGCAATGAGTGTGTTTCTCAGAGCCTAAAAAATGAGTTTATGGCAATACTGAGTGATGAACACAGGCTGCAAGGCGAAGTTTTTACAGAGATGCAAAAACGTGGCTGGTACCCCACAGAGATGGCAGACCAGACAAAAATTCACCAAGCACTAACCCAGTTCCAGGGCACCGATAGTTAAGCCCCAACAAGTCCCCCTTGTACGTAGGATATACTGCTGTACAAGGGGTGCTGTTTATTAATAGGAATATTTGAACTGAACCTGTGGTAACTGGGTGTATATTATGCTCTCTATACCCATTGCATTAAGTGCTTGTACCTGTGCAGATATTTCTACATCTGTATAGACTACATTGTACTGCTGTGGTGGGGCTATCTGTGGTATTGCTATAAATGTAGCAGAGGTCATAACCTCGTTTGTCATAGCATATGCAAGTGCTGCAGAAATAGCCTCGTCCGGTTGCTGTACTGGGTTTGATATGGTAAGTGTGTCAGAAGAAACACCATTGCCAAACAACTCCACACGTACATCTAGCACAGTAGCTTCTGCAACCTGCACCAGTTTCTGTGCGTCATCGCCATATAGTATGTCGTTTAGACCCACCAGTGCATCAAGCCTGATAACTGGGTAAACATATGCGTTGTTGCTATTTGCTATTACTACTGCCTTTGATAAAAATTCCTCTAATACTGTAGACTTGTTAAGCTCGCCAGTATTGCCATATGTCGCAAGACTTAGCGAGTAGCCCATTGGGAACTGCATACCATTTAGCAAGATATGCTCCACACCCATAGCAGAAACTTCGTCCACCAACTGCAACATATAGTCCTGTGACTGCTGGTGACTTGGGTTCAGCCACGGCTTGCCCCCATTGGCTATAGAGTCGTCTATCCAGTTTACTTGGCTGTTCTGGTACTTAACAGCAGCATCTGGCATAGCTTTTGGGGCTGTAGAGTCCTCAAATGCATACATAGATGCTACAGGTATCAGCCCTGCTTCTTTTATGGTAGATATAAGTGCATTTAGGTCAAACACTGTTTCTGCAAACAAGGTTTGGTTTGCCTGAAATATCGGCAATGTGCTGTTGTAGTGCACAAGCCCTACATTGTCTTTTAGCTCAAACATCACTGCTGTTCCACCATCTGCTTTTATCTCGCTCAGCCTATTTGTCAGCAGAGTATGGTTTGTAATTTCTTCTTTAGATAAGCTATAGGTAGCAGTGGGGAAACCTTCTTGCACAGGCTCTACCACTGTTGGTGCAGTCGATGACGCCTCCGACGAGCTTGCCTGTGAGGATGAAGATGTTATGGAAGATGGTGGCTCATCTACTGGTATCATAATATTTGCAAAAAAATCGGATATTGGCTGAAAAGAAAACCAGCCCACCACCGAGCAAGTCACTAATAGCAAGGCGAAAATAGACAGTCTTATGCGCTTTTTATTTTTGCGTCTAGTATTCTGTATAGAACGCTTAACTTTGTACTGCTTAGACATCTTTTTAGTACCTCCGTGCTATAGTAGTATTACGCGGCCCATAAGCCCAAATAGTGCAAGCGATATTATCCCAAAAGTTATAAGGGTAATGGGTATACCACGAAAAGAAATAGGAACTTCGTTTATTAACAGGCGCTTTTGCAGTTGCAAGTTCAGCTGGCTGGCTATAATATAACCTACGCCAACGCCAAGCCCATAGAAAACAGCCTCTAGCACGGTGTAATCCCTACCTGCTACCACCAAAGTGGTGGCTACTGGGATATAGCCATAAAACACAAGTGCAGATATTGCAACAAACTTGCGTTTTTTCTTTAGCGCTATTATCTTTGTAGTTAATATTAGGGTGAATACCACTAGCACGTATATAGTGATATACATAGTAGATTTTGCCCATTCGTCCACCTGCATATATCTAGTAATAGCCTTACCCATCCAGCCCACTACGGACGCTAGCACAGAGTAGGATGTGATAAGCACAGACTCCAGCATTACTGCCAGTGCGCTCCTAGTATAGTGCCTGTGGAAGTCCTGCATCATAGCACGTGTAAATATAACATTCTCCACTATAGCCGCTGTAAAAGCAAGCAGTAAAATTTCTAGTAATGTTTGCATATTACATCAGCCCTCCTGTTCTTCTGTGGATGTGTCTTCTTGGCTTTCTTCTGCCTGTTTACGCTGAATAAATGAAGTAAGTTTTGCAAATATAGCAAGCCCAAAACCCACAACAATAAACCCAAAGAACGGTAGATTTGCTGCCGAGATAGGCATATCAAAGCTCAGAGATACATCCCAAAAAGTATTTGTTGCCAGTATCTCACGCACACCACCAACAAAGAAAGTTATAAAAGCAAAGTACATGATATTTTTTAGTGAAAGCACCACCACGGTACTTAGTTTTTCCACCACTCGCCCATAAAATACAGCGTATAGCACTGGGTATGCACAAAACAGGTGTACATATAGCCCGAACGATGTTGTGGATATACTAGAGTAAGTCTGTAGTATTTGCTGTGCGGCAGATGCTAGCAGTGTCCCCACAATAAGTGTTGCAGAGGCAGCAATCCATTTATCCACACCTATTTTTTGCACAAGACAAAAGTTAAGCGCTGTTTGTAGTGGTAGTGTAAATAGCAGTATAGCTATCATAGCTAGGCTATCGTTGAGGTTGGTACTAAGTACCACAACAAACGGCAACGCAAATGTTATAATAGCAGAAACTGTATCCCACTTCTCTATATAGGTAAATGTGCTCTCTTTTGGCACTGTAATAGCAGAGCGAGTTCTTGCCTTTGGCTGACGCACTTTTTGTTCTTTAGTCGATTTCTTCTTGCTCAAACGTTGCTTGTTTGTAGTTTCTTTCTGTGGCAAGCATACCCCTCCTTATCACACGAGATATATTTTCTCCCACTGCCTCAAAAACAGGGGTACAGCTATTCATTAGCAATATTACAAAAACACCAGTGAACTCATACTCACCAAAAAACCTGAAAATCATAATCATTATACCCATGATAACACCATAAATGCATTTTGAAAGTGTGCGTGACGGTGTAGTTACTGGGTCTGTGGCTAGTAGTACTGCAATAAAAATAGTTGGCATAGCCATAATTTCTAGCCACAAAGAATGTTCTGGCGCTACTGCCACACGTGGGAAAAACCACGCTATAACAGCTACAGCAGTCACTGTGCATAGTGGTTGTAGTATATTTATAACTTTGCGTACGCACAAATACAGTGCACAGCACAACAACACAACAATATTTGTAGTACCCATAGGCCCTGGTACGTCACCCATGAACACATCTGCAATAGCAGCAGATGGTACACCGCCAACTGCCATTGTATATGCAAGGCTATTGTACGCATTGTACACTAGCTCATCTTGCAGCACTGGTAGCTCCACAACGTTTGGTGAGTAGGTAAATACCTCATCGCTAAAGCAAACTATGGCAAAGGCTATACCACCAGCAGTGGGGTTAAAAATATTCTGCCCCACACCACCAAAAGGCAGTTTTATAACACCTATGGCAAATATCGCAGTTATAATAATTATAGTATATGAGATATTCGCAGGTAGCAGCAGTGGTATCATCATACCAGTGACTATGGTAGAAAGGTCTGGTAATACTTGTCTTTGTTTACGCAGTATATTGCCCAGTGTATCTAGTGCAAAACAAGTAGCAACCGAGCAAAGGCATAGTGCAAGCGCACGCAAACCATAGTTAAAATATGCAAAGACATATATGGATGCAAGCACGAGCATCATATCCGCCATTATAGTACGGTTACTTGTAGTGCTGTGTATATGGGGGGCTACACGATATGGTATTTTCATTGTTGTGCCCTCCTTTTGTTGTACGCCGCTATCATGGCTGCAAGGTTTATCTTGGCGGGACACTCAAAACTACAGCACATACACTGTATACAGCTCTTGCAGTCTAGCTTTTCTAGCTGTTCGTGCAAGTCCAGCTTTATATGGTCTGCTATTTGCAGTGGGTTTAGCTGTATAGGACACACAGAACTACATCTTCCACAGCGTATACAGCGGTAGTTACGGTTTTTCTGCCTAGTAACAAGTGCTAGCACTGCACCTGTATCCACTGTTACAAAAGTTTCATCTGTGTCCTCTATAGATGTGCCCGTCATAGATGTCCCCACCACTATGCGGTCTGGAGTTTGTATCAATCCACATCTATCTAGCAAGTCCGTTACTGGGATATCAAATCCCGCTTCTATATTACAAGGGTTTGCTATGCAGTTGCCAGAAACTGTTACTATAGTAGTTTCTTGCAACCTGTGCTCATAGATAGCACGGTATAGGTGCACCATTGCCATGCTACCTAGATATACATACAGCTTGCCACTTTTCTTTATATAACTCTCATTTTCTTTTATGCTCAGTGGATAAACGCCACCCACCCTGTGAACAGGTATATTGCCTATCATACGTGGTATCTTGCTCTCTAGCCCATGCATTTCGCTATAGACCTCCACCCTGCATTTCTTGGTTTCCATGGCTTTCATAGCAAGGTAGATACCCTCTTTTAGCTGGTTTTGAAAATGGATTATCGGTGCTGTTTGGCTAGAAATATAAGGCTCATCGTCTATTGCATCTATTATCACTGTCACATTTCTGCCCCTGCAGGCAGCCAGTTTTTTGTATAGTGGTAGCTTGTCACGCTCGTCTACTATTTGTGCAAGTTTCGCTTTTTGTATTATCTCTTTGCTTGTTATGTCATTTATACTCTTTATCGGCTCTTCATCAGAAAAAGTAGCGAACTGGGCACTTGTTGCTATTGTCTGCAATGGTGCAGATAGCCCAGGCTCTTTTTGCTGTTCCATATGAACACCAGCCCTGAATATATGTGCAAAATCTTGGAAGTTAAACAAATTCTTACTCCAATCTGCGGTTCTGTAGCACTGCTACAAAAATGCTATTTATATTATTGTTGCAAGCGTTATTTCGCCTGTGCAAGTGATTTCAGCTCTATTATCTCTGCTGTGTAGTCCTCTTTGCCAAATAGTGCAGAGCCTACTACAAAGCAGTTTGCGCCATTCTCTGCTGCTACTGCAATGGTATCACGTGCTATGCCACCATCTACTTGGATATACATATCTTCTTTGCCTAGCTCTTTAGCTTTTTCGCATACAGCACGTATCTTAGGCATCATATCTGCACGGAATTTCTGCCCACCAAAGCCTGGCACAACAGTCATTATTAGCACCAAATCTAGGTACTGGATATATGGTAATAGCAAGTTTACATCTGTATCTGGTGATATAGACATACCAACCGCCAGCCCCAGTGAACGTATCTTGTCTATAGTCTCTTTTGGGTCGCCATTTGCCTCTAGGTGGAATGTAATCATATCTGCACCTGCATTTTTTAGGTCATCGATATAGTCCAGTGGGTTGCTTATCATAATGTGCACATCAAATAGCAGGTCACTTATTTTTCTTAATGACGAAATAACAGGCATACCAAAAGATATGTTAGGTACAAAATGTCCGTCCATTACATCTAGGTGTAGCATATCTGCGCCAGCGTTCTTCATATTTGTAAGTTCTTCTTGCAAGCAAGCAAAGTTTGCAGCAAGTAGTGATGGTGATATAGTTATCATTGTATATTCTCCAGTTCTCGTTTGTAATGTATTCTTTTACATATATTGCTTATTTTAACCTATTTCTAGTAAAAGGTCAACCAAACCACACGAAAACTGTAAAATTAACACTAACGCAATATATAGACAAAGAATTATCTACAAAATATATATAAAATCAGCAAATTATACTTCATTTATCTACGCTATCTCCACTAATGTTCCAAAGTATGCTATTGCACTTGAAACTTTGCAAAAAACATTGTACAATAATAGGCATATTTATGCTTGTACCAAAGTATAATTACTGCAAGTGTTCTATTATTTTCATTATGTTAGGAGCAATTATGCGTTATTATTTATCTATATTATTAGTAGCCACACTAGCTTTATCAGGCTGTGGCACAGACGAGCTTATGATAGCCTCTCAAGCACCACTGATGTCATCTTCCTCCATAGCACCAGTGGTTTCACAGCCACCTGTTAGCGAGGCACCACCATCTTCCTCATCTATACCGGAGCCACCACCCCCACCAGCAGTGGAGATTAGCTTTTCTCACGAGGAAATAGCGCTGGGAGAAACACTTGTTATCGTGGTAGAAAATAGTGGTGACAAAGTTATAAGTGCACAAACAGACCTCACTGCTGTTCCCCAGTTTTTTGCCAGTGATGATGACACTCAGATAGCGCTACTGCCTATATCATACCTACTAAGCGAGGGCGCATATAACCTAACCATAACTGTGGGTGACGAAGTCTTTGATAACACTATAGATGTAGTTTCTCGTGAGTTTGAGGTGCAGTACCTGACTATGAGTGCAGATATCGACGCTGCAACAAACACAGCACAGGCAAACGAAGAATGGACAAACGCCATAGAGCCACTAAAGCTTATCAGCGACCCCGTGCAGTACTGGGAGGGTGAGTTTCTACAGCCTGCACAGGGTATTATAACTACCGAGTTTGGTGTTATCAGATATACAAACGACAACCCCACACCCACACGTCACAGTGGCATAGATATAGCAGCACCCATAGGCACAGAGATTATAGCGCCCAACCATGGCAGAGTACTATATGCAGACTTTTTACAGCTAACAGGGTATACACTTGTCATTGAGCATGGTTATGGTCTAAAAAGCTTTTACTATCACCTAGACAGCATAACAGTTGCAGAGGGTGATATGGTAGAAAAAGGACAGCTAGTAGCCACTATGGGCACTACTGGCTATTCTACTGGGTCACACCTGCACTACGCTATGCTTGTAAACAAAGTTTTCACAAACCCTTGGTCAGCTTTTGATTTTGGCTACCAAACAGCAGTAGCAAGTGACGATAGCACGGAGGAAGAAACAAGTAGCAGTGCAGTAGCTACAGAATAACTATTTTCAGTAGTAAATTAGCTCAAAAAAACTATAAACAAACCTTATGCACAGCGATATGTATTTACATGTGCAAAAAGGCTCTTAATCATTACTCATCTTCACGATGATTAGAACAGCATATTTCACTATATTTCGTGCCGACGTGGAGCGGCAGAATGGAGCATTTTAATTGGTAAAAGTATACCCAATAGCTAGCGGTAGCAGTGGTAACGCTTATTATATCGGTGATAACAACAGTGGTATAATAGTAGATGCTGGTGTTTCTTGCAAGTCTATTTTATCTGCTCTTGGCGACATAGGGCTTAGTCAAAATGTTGTACAGGGCATTTTTATAACACACGAGCACAGCGACCATGTAAAGGGGCTAAAAGTACTCTCGCGCAAGTTGCAAGTGCCTGTGTATGCCTCTGCGCCCACACTGGAGGCGTTAATAACACAGGGGAATGTAGAGAGCACTACCACACTTATGGAAATAAACGAAGAAACCAGTATAGCAGATATGTCCGTGCTACCTTTTAGGACACCTCACGATGTACCACATTCACTGGGTTTCCGTATAACATCTGGCGAGCGTATTATAGGCTTTGCTACCGATGTGGGCAAGGCTAACGACACTGTTATGGCAGGTCTTAGCGGTAGCCACCTAGCTATTATCGAGTCCAACTACGAGGAAAGTCTGCTTGCTGTATCACCATATCCATTTTTCCTAAAAGAGCGTATACGCAGTGACTACGGACATTTGTCCAACAAAGACTGTGGTAAATGTATAAGTACTCTGGCACTGGGTGGCACAAGCAGGTTTATTCTGGGACACCTAAGCCGTGATAATAACGCACCCTACATAGCAAAACAACAGGCAGAGCTTTCACTTACTTCTATAGGCATGACAAATGGCAAAGACTATCTGCTAACAGTGGCAAACAGGCTGGACCCCACAAAACCCACGCTTTTGTAAAGGAATATAACTATGCTAACAATAAATATTATTGCACTGGGCAAACTAAAAGAAAAGTGGCTAGTAGATGGTATCGCTGAGTATAGCAAGCGACTTTCTGCATACTGCAAATTCTCAGTGATAGAGCTAAAGGAATACCGCATCAGCGATAACCCATCACAGACGGAGATAGACAAGGCGCTAGAGCAAGAGGCAAGGGATATCCTCTCCCACACAGCCAAGGGTGCAGTTATAGCTATGTGTATAGAGGGGCAACAGCTATCCTCCACACAGCTCTCGGACAAGCTCATGGGGCTATCCTCACAACACAGCACTATAAATTTTGTTATTGGTAGCAGTTTTGGGCTTGCAGATAGCATAAAAAAGCAAGCTGTTATGCGACTATCTGTTTCTCCTATGACTTTCCCCCATCAGCTTTTCCGTCTGATGCTTGCAGAGCAGGTATATCGTGCAATGTCTATTAATGCTGGCTCTAAGTACCATAAATAAAGTAAAATTTATATTCGGCGAAGTTAGATGATATCCTATGCCTTATACAAGGCGGTAGTCTCTGCCTTTTTTTGGTGATAGTTTGTACCCCTGTGATTACCCTGTGCAAGGTGCTAGTCTCTGCCCT
>CAYJFF010000034.1:0-25415 GCA_964369345.1 uncultured Oscillospiraceae bacterium | reverse complement strand
CCACAAGAGTAGCTGTTGCTACTCTTTTTTTGTATCCTAAAGCTCTATTTCAATATTATATTTTTCTAGCCAGTAGTCTAGCTGAACAATCCATGAAAATAACTGTGGTCGTGACATCAATTGCCCAAACCATGTGTCGTTGGATGAGCCTATCTTATCTTCCAAAGTTGATTTATCTAGGATATTGTGCAATTGACTAGACTTATTAGAGAGACGCTCCTTTAATATTTTTAATACGAGTTGTTCGTATTGTGGGTCGTGAGTTTTGGGGTAGGGGCTCTTTTTTCTATTGAGAATTTTATCTGGCAAGTACTCTTTCATAGCCTCGCGCAGTAATGCTTTCTCGGTATTCTCAGCAAATTTTATTTCCCATGGTACATTGTACACATACTCTAGCACCCTGTGGTCAGAGAACGGAACACGTACTTCTACACCGCTAGCCATGCTCATACGGTCTTTACGCTCTAGCAAAGATGTCATAAAATATTTTGTGGATAAAAATGTGGCTTTCCTACTGTTTAACATACTCTCACTGTCATTGTCGAGTTTTGGGAAGTTGGCAATATCGGCTTGGTAAGCGCTACTTAAGTAGTCATACCCATCTTTTGGTAAGATAACATCACTGCGGAACAAGCTGATGCGAGAAAAAGGATTGTGTATCCAAGGATAAAAGTCTTTCTCTAGCATTTCTTTTCTGTAGAACCAAGGATAACCACCAAAAATCTCATCTGCACATTCACCAGATAATGCAACAGTGTGTTTCTTTTTTACCTCACTACAATAATATAACAATGAGCTATCAATGTCTGCCATACCAGGTAAGTCACGCGCTGATGTTGCTGCAAACAATAATTCCACTAATTTACTTGTTTCTGCATTCAGCACAGTATGGTCAGTGCCTAGATAATCTGCCAAAAATTTTGCGTACTCATCATCTGCTTGTGGCTGAAATAAAGATTGCTTAAAGTTTATTTTATTATCAGGGTATTCAAATGAATAAGTAGAAAGAATTTGATTACTCTGCTTATAGTGCTCTGCCGCCACAGCGCTTATTATGGAGCTATCTAGACCACCAGATAAAAATGTACACAATGGAACATCGGACACAAGCTGCTTACGGATTGCGTCTGTTAGTATATTTTTGGTTTCCAGTGCTGCATCTTCTGCACAGCCGATGAACTCTTTTGCTTGGAGTGCCCAATATTCACATAGCTTAAGACCATCTACATCATAAAATGCATAATGTGCAGGTGGGATTTCATAAATATCACGGAAAACACCACTTCCACTTAGCTTCATAGGAGATAAAAATAGTAACTGCCACAGGCCTATTCTGTCTATGCTTGGTTTTATTTTTGGGTGTTCTAGTAATGCTTTTATCTCAGATGCAAACACAAGTGCACTGCCAACTTTTGCGTAAAAAAGGGGCTTAACCCCAAACCTATCACGCGCAAGAAATACCCTGTTTTCGCTTTCGTCGTGTACAGCAAAAGCAAATATTCCATTGAGCTTTTCTACACATTTTTCACCCCACAATATATAACTGTATAGTACTACCTCAGTGTCACAAGTAGTTTCTAGCCGTATACCATTTTTCTCTATTTCTACACTAAGCTCGGGTGTGTTGTATAGCTCACCATTATACACAATAGTGTAGCTCCTGTTACGATAACGACGTGTCATTGGCTGTAACCCATTCTTTATGTCGATTATTGCTAGTCTATTATGCCCGAGTGCAACATGATAAGTCAAATATATGCCACTCTGGTCTGGGCCCCTATGTGTCATAGTGCTACACATTTTTTGCAGTGTTTCTCTATCGTTTATTTGTGGTTCTTTAAAATCTATTATTCCGCATATAGAGCAAATAATTGCCACCTCCCCAAAATATATTACATTAATATATTATTCAGAAAGGTGGCTCTTTATTCTGCTATAATTCTCTTAGCTTAGCAATGATTTCATTCTTTTTTGCTTGTGGTACAGCGTCGCCCATAAACATAAGTGCTGTATTCAGCGTTATTTTATTTGCTCGATGTAGCATCGGGTGATTTTTGATAAGTGGGAAAGCGTTGCATATATATTCATATGCAGGTGGGTAATCTAGTATCTCTTTGATAGTTATATTTCCATTTTTGATATTCATAAAACCCTCCATTCTGTTGATGGTTGCATTAGCAGACACAATACTAAAAGTTTGAATATGTAATAAAATCCCCCTACAGCAATTATATGCAGGAGGGGGATTTTTTGCTACATTTTTGCGGATTTTTCACTTGCAGTTTTTGCCGCTTTGAACACAGCACTCCTAAAACCCTCTGCTTCTAATGTAGAGACTGCATCTATTGTGGTGCCACCAGGTGAGCACACCATATCTTTTAGTACACCGGGGTGAAGGCCTGTTTCTAACACCATTTTTGCAGAACCAAGCACAGCCTGTGCAGCAAAGGTATATGCTTGACTGCGTGATAATCCACTTGCTACTGCACTATCTGCTAGTGCCTCGATAAACATATAAACATAGGCAGGGGAAGAACCACTGACACCCACAACAGCGTCCATTTGGTACTCGCTTACTTTCTCGCACCTGCCAAAACTAGATAAAAGCTCTGCTACAAATTTTTCTTCGTCTGCTGTGATATTCTCGCTAACGCAATAAGCTGTCATACCCTCTCCAACCATTGCAGGGGTATTGGGCATAGTGCGAACAATCTTTGTTTCTTTGCCAAAATAACTATCTATAGTCCAGATTGTTTTACCAGGTGCAATAGAAATAACAATAACATCAGGCTTTACAAGGTCGCTTATAGACTCTATCACAGCTTCATATTGATGTGGTTTTACTGCTGGGATAATTACATCACATTTATGTGCAATTTCTGCACAATCATTTGCTACTTGCACACCAAAACGCTCATTGATATTGCTAGTAGCTTCTACAGATATGTCAGTTACATATACGTTTTGTGGGTTTGCTAGTTTTGAGGTAATTAGCCCAGATATAATCGCTGTTGCCATATTACCACAGCCAATAAAGCCTATTTTTTTATCCATTTCGTTCTCCTATTCATTTAACTGTGAGTTGTATTTGGTGTTAATAGTACTGTTTGTAAAACAAATATAGTGTAGTTCGTAATTATCTTCATACTGCCTCTTATGTATAATTCTTTGTAGCTTAACTCCTATAATATAAGTAAGTAAATGCTATTATTAATTTTAGCACATTAAGCGGAAATCATAAACTGTTAATTTGTATAATATTAATCTTATCTTTAATATAATATACACAAATACTATAGTGATACTACAAAATATAATGTAGCAGATTGAATAAACAAAAGAAATGAAACCTATAATTTGTAAGAATAAAACTGGAGGTAAAGCAATGAATATTACAGATATACGTATAAGGAAAGTTTATGATGACCCCAAACTAAAAGCACTGGTTTCTGTAACTATTGATGATGACCTAGCACTGCATGATATAAAAGTGATACAGGGAAGCAACAGGTTGTTTGCTGCTATGCCTAGCAGGAAAGACGAAAAAGGCTATTTCCGTGATGTTGTGCACCCAATAACTGCAAAAGCTAGGGAAGAGCTAGAAAACAGCGTGATAGAAAAATATAATATGTGTATAGAAGAACAACAATAACTACATGGCAGATATTTTCTCTCCTATGGAATATTTTGCAAGACGTGCTAATAGAATTATATTACAAGGTCGTGGCGGACTTGTTATAAGTGAAATGAAATCACTTGTTAGCACCACCCTTGAGAAAAAAATAAGGAGAGAGAGTTATGAGAAAACCAAACCTAAATTTTATTCTAAGCAAAAAGCATATTATACTCTCAGCGCTGGTGGTGTCCCTGAGTATGGCAGTCTACCTAAACTGGGAGTATGTGCGAACTAACAGCAGCGACTTTGCAGGGGCGAATTACCTTAGCACAGCATCATCAACAGCAGAGACCACAGTGAATACCACGGTGGTAGATACTGCACAAACACAGGCAGATGTAGAGACAACAGAGAGCACAGAGAACTATGGTGAAGCATATTTTGCAGAGGCTAAACTAAGCCGAACAAAATCCCGAGATGAGGCAATAGATGCGCTGAAATACATGCTAGAAGATGCAGAGCTGAGCACAAATGAGGTAAGAGAGCTGACACTGGAAGCCACAAACCTAGCTAAGTGCATAGAGGTAGAGGGCAAGATAGAAAACCTGATAAAAGCAAAAGGTTTTAGTGACTGTATGGTGTATTATGATAGCCAGAAGATAGATGTTATGGTACAGTCCGACGGCTTAACAGATAGCGAGGCTGCACAGATAAGAGATGTTATACTTGGAGAAGTAGAAGTTTCTGACGAAAAAATTTCAATAATTGAAATAAAATAGTTGTGTAAATTCATTTTTGTGGTATAATACATATATACAAGTGTAATTATATACATTTGCATTAAAGTATACCTTAAATGGAGGGCAGACGATGAACGAGAAGATTAGTTCTGTTAAAAGCGTGGGTACATTGAAAATCTCGCAGGAGGTAATAGCTTCCATTGTACAGTATACAGCCCAAGAGGTAGATGGTGTGGCTGGTCTTGCGACTATAACACCAAGTTTTACAGGGTGGTTACTGGAAAAACAAACGGTTAAGCCTGTATCAGTAAATATTGTAGACGGTGTTGCAATCATTGATGTGCGTATCTGTGTGGAAAGTAATATAGATATCCCAGAAGTTTGCAAGAAACTCCAGTATGCAGTAAAAGAAGCTATACAAAATATGACAGGGATTGTTGTTGCGAGAGTAAACCTACAAATAGCTGGCATACATTTCCCAAACCAACAAGAAGATTAATATTATGCAAAACACCCTCCTTGTGATATAGGGGGGTAGTTTGTTATGATGATAAAATATATATTTATTGTGCTATAACACAATGATATGCAGAGCAGAGAAATGGAGTATATTGGCATATGACTAGAAGAGAAGCGAGAGAACAGGCACTATTATTAGTTTTTCAAATGAGTTTCCAGAACCTACCAGTGGTGGAGCTTGCGGAGCTAACTGTAGAAAACAAAGATGGTGAGGAAAATGGCGAGCTTGATGGATATACAGTGGAGCTTGCAGGTGCTGTGCAAAAGAATATGCAAGAGATTGATAGTATAATAGAAAAACATAGCACAAAGTGGAAACCAAATAGACTACCAAAAGTTTCTCTGGCTGTTTTGCGACTGGCTATAGCAGAGATAGAGTATATGGAAAACGTACCACAGAGCGTAGTTGTGAACGAGGCCGTAGAGCTTGCGAAGATATATGGCGATGATGAAGACCCATCATACATAAACGGCGTTCTGGGTGGATATCTGCGTAAAAGAGAAACCCCAAATGAATAATATATAGTAGAAGGGTGTTACTATGAATAATATTTTGACCCCCTCTCAGGCTATTCGCTATATAAAAGCCCTTGTAGATGAAAAACAAGTGCTAAAAGATATCATCATAAAAGGTGAGATGTCCAATGTTTCCTATAGGAGTAGCTCTGGGCATCTCTATTTCTCGGTGGGTGATAGCACTGGTGCTTTGCGCTGTGTGATGTTTAGCAGATACGCATCATCACTGGCAAAAATACCAAAAGATGGTGTGGCTGTAATAGTGCGTGGTAGCCTTAATATATACGAAAAAGACGGCGCTGTACAGCTTATTGCATATGAACTGCAAGAGCTGGGACAAGGCGCTCAAAAAAGCAATATAGATGAGATAAAAAAACGGCTAGCGGCAGAGGGTTTGTTCTCGGCAGAAAAAAAGAAAGCGCTACCACTATACCCCGATGTTGTGGGGGTGGTTACATCTGCAACAGGTGCAGCATTACAGGACATATTATCTACATTTAGGACAACCAATGTTCTAGTGAAAATATTAGTCTACCCAGCTGTGGTACAGGGTGAGAGTGCACCAGCATCTATTATAAAAGCACTGGAGCGCCTGCAAGCAGATAACCTCTGCGATACCTGTATAATAGCAAGGGGCGGTGGCTCGGACGAGGACTTGGGCTGTTTCAATGACGAAAAACTAGCGAGAGCTGTAGCAGCTGCAAAAGTCCCCGTAATATCCGCTGTAGGGCACGAGGTAGACATAACGCTTATAGACCTAGTAGCAGATGCAAGAGCGGCTACACCAACAGCATCTGTAAAGCTTGCTACACAGCCAATATCTATAATAACAGACAAGATACAGCACATGCACACAAAAATACAGGCACAAATGGCAAACAAGCTAGGTGAGCAAGAGCGCCATGTAAATAGATTGCGTTTGCAGCTGCGCGCACTATCGCCAAAGGCAAAAATAGACGCAAAAGCAGACAAGCTAGAATACCTAACACAGCAGTTACACAGGAGCGAGGGGCAGAAAATAACAAGGCTATATAACAGGGTTGCTAATATGGCAAACAGCCTAGAGCACCTAAGCCCCATGAAAGTATTGGCGCGTGGGTATAGCATAACTACTAGGAGCGATGGTAGCATACCACAGAGCTTTGTAGTTGGCGAGGATATTAAAACACGCTTTGGTAACAGCACGATATTATCGACTGTGACAAGTATTTTGGAGGACGAATAAATGCCAAAACAAGAGAAAAATTTGGAGCAAGCAATGGCAAGGGTGGAGGAAATAGTGAGACTGTTAGACGATAACTCAGTTTCGCTAGAGGAGTCTATATCGCTGTATAGCGAGGGTGTGAAGCTAACAGAAAAATGCCTTGTTATGATAGATAACGCAAAGCAAGTTATAGAAGAAAAGCAAGTGTAATGCTTGTATTATAATAATATATTAAGGAGCGGTATAGAGAGTGAGTTATAACGAAAGCTATAATTATTACCGTGAAAAACTACTGGAAAGACTAACACAATATTGCCCACGGGAGGCAGTTTTACAGAAAAGTGTAGAGGACGCTATGCAGTATAGCCTAATGGCTGGTGGCAAGCGACTGCGTGGTGTGCTGGTACTGGCATTTAATGATATATGTGGTGGAGATATAGAGAGCGCACTAAGTGCTGCTTGTGCTATAGAGATGATACACGCATATTCACTGATACACGACGACCTACCATGTATGGATGATGATGACATAAGACGTGGCAAACCTACTTGCCATATCAAGTATGGGGAAGCGACAGCTGTGCTGGCTGGTGACGGCTTGCTTACAAAGGCTTTTGAGATAGTAGCAACGGACAAGCACCTAAGTGCAGAGCAAAAAGTGGCAATAATCACACAGCTATCACAGGGGGCAGGCACACGTGGCATGATAGGTGGGCAAATAATTGATATTGAAAACGAAAATAAGCAAGTAGCGCAAGATGTGCTAGAACAAATGCATTTACTAAAAACTGGTGCGCTGATAAAATGTTCGTCGGTTATTGGATGCATGACTGCAAATGCTGACGAAAAAACAATCCTATTTGCTGAAAAATATAGCGAACTTTTGGGCTTTACGTTCCAAGTAGTTGATGATATACTAGATATGATCTCCACTGTGGAAACACTGGGGAAACCGATAGGCAGTGATGTAGAAAATGGCAAGAGCACATATGTTACACTGCTGGGGCTTGATGGTGCAACCAAAAAAGTGGACGAGCTACTAATGCAAACCAATCAGCTAGTAGCTAGCGAGTTCCCCACAGAGAGATTTCTTGTGGAGCTAGCAACAGAAATGGCAAGCAGAAAAAATTAATTCTTATAAATTCGGGGAGAAAAGAGCATGACAGCTTTATGGCAGACTATAACAAGTAACTATATAATAAATGTTGCGTTTGTGTCGTGGTTTTTGGCACAGGCAATAAAAACATTGCTGGATTTTATAAAGTCAAAGAAATTTCAGCCAGAAAGAATGGTTGGTGCTGGCGGTATGCCTAGCTCCCACTCTGCTCTTGTATGCTCACTTGCACTTGCTGTAGGCAAGGTAGAGGGCTATTCATCCACTATGTTTGCTATTGCTATTTGCTTTGCAGGCGTAGTAATGTATGACGCTATGGGCGTTAGACGTGCAGCTGGTGAGCACGCAAAAGTGATAAACAAAATAGTGCTTTCTTTTAAAGATATAGTGCATTTTTTTGATGAAACAAAAGCAAAAACAGCACAGACAGAAACAGAAACAGAAGAGCCTGAGCAGCATAAGGAGCTAAAAGAGTTCCTGGGACACACACCGCTAGAGGTATGTGCTGGTGCGCTACTGGGGCTTGCTGTTGCGTTTTTTACACCTGTATAGCAGGCTAGCAAAAAGGGAGAGAACTGTGAAAAAAAGACTAGATATTCTTGTTGTTGAGAATGGTTTCGCAACAGGACGTGACAGAGCAAAGAGCCTGATAATGGCTGGACAAATATATGTAGATGGGCAAAAAGCAGACAAACCCGGTGAGAGCGTAAACGAAGATGCAAAGGTGGAGTTTCGTGGTGAAACACTGGCTTATGTTAGCCGTGGTGGGCTTAAACTGGAAAAATCCATAGCAGAGTTTGGCGTGGAGCTTACAGGCACTACTTGTATCGACATTGGTGCATCTACAGGTGGCTTTACAGACTGTATGCTACAGAATGGCGCAGTAAAAGTATATGCTGTTGATGTAGGGTATGGCCAGCTAGCGTGGAAACTACGTACAGATGACAGGGTGATAAACCTTGAGCGTACAAATATTAGATATGTGACAGAGGATCAAATACCCAAGGGTGTGGACTTTGTTTCCATAGATGTTTCATTTATTTCATTGGCACTGGTACTCCCTGTTGCATATGATAGATTAAGGGACGGTGGAGAGCTTGTTTGCCTTATAAAGCCACAGTTCGAAGCTGGCAGAGAGTTTGTAGGTAAAAAAGGCGTTGTGCGTGATGTAGCAGTGCACGAGGCTGTTATATGCAAGGTTTTAGGAATAGCAAATAATCTGGGCTTTTTATCACTGGGGCTAACTTTTTCCCCTGTAAAAGGGCCGGAGGGCAATATAGAATACTTGCTATACCTTAAAAAAACACAGGGTGAGAGTGCTGTTGATGATGAAATGGCGAAAGCTATAGCAGAGGGCTCACACAGCTACTTTGAGTAACTAGCAGTTTTCCATCTACCCGATATGACTTGATTGGGGACTTAAGACTATGAAAATATTTATATTACCAAATTTTCTTAAAGAAGAAACAAAAGAATTATTACAGAAGCTACTATGCGCCTGTGAAAAATATGGTGTTGTGGCTGATAGTGTAGACGAAACAGATGCCCGACACTTTTTTTGTGCAGACACAACACTTAGCAGTGCACCAACTGTATTGTCAGACAAATATAAGGATAGTTTCCTAGATAGCGACATCATGGTGTCCATCGGCGGTGATGGCACTATAATACACTCGGCAAGGATAGCAGCAAAATACAGCAAGCCTGTGCTGGGTATAAATGCAGGCAAACTGGGTTTTTTGGCTCTGGTAGAAACAGACACGCTGGAGGAAAGCGTAAGAAAGCTTGCTGTGGGGCACTACAGGGTGGAGTACAGGAACGCAGTTGCTGCAAAATTTAGCAATGGTGGCTGTGAGGATGTACTGGATTTTGCTATAAATGATATAGTGCTATCACGCCCATACAACTGTAATATTGTGCATATGAAAACTTGTATAGATGCAAAAATGATAGATAGCTATGGTGCTGATGGTATGATTTTTTCTACACCAACAGGCTCTACAGCATACAATCTATCTGCTGGTGGACCTATACTGGACCCCACCATAAACGCTATTACTATGGTGCCCATCTGCCCACATTCTGTGAATATACGCCCGATAGTTTTTGGCGAAGATAGAAAGATAACAGTATATTCTGAGGATAGCCCGCTTATGGTATCCATGGACGGCAGGCAGAAATGCACATTGCTACCAAACACAAACATCACTGTCTACACCTCGCATACAAAAATTGGCTTTGTGACATTTGACCAAGCTGAATTTTTTGAGGTTTTGACAAAAAAAATAAAACAAAGAGGATAAAAATATGAAAGGGATGCGACACAAGAAAATTCTTGAGATAATATCGGAAAAAATGGTAACAACACAGGAGGAGTTGCAAAAACTGCTAGAAGATAGCGGATTTGTGACTACTCAGGCTACTATTTCGCGTGATATTAAGGATTTGCGACTAATAAAAACGCTATCCCACAAAGGTTCTTATTACTATACAGTGCCAAACCAAGATATACACCGTGGGTTGGCACTGAATATCAGCAAAGTCTTTGTAGAGGCTATAAGAACTGTGGACCATGCAGAGAATATAGTCGTTATAAAATGCATGTCTGGGCTTGCTAATGCAGTCTGCGCAGCTATAGATAGTAGCGAGTGGGATGGTCTGCTAGGTACTATAGCAGGTGATGATACCATTTTCTTGCTACTGCGCACAAAAGAGCAGGCGCTAGAGATGGAAGACTATGTAAAAGAAGTTCTAGAGAGCAAAAATTAAAAAACATCAGTAAGAGGGGCGGGATACCTTGCTAACACAATTGTATATAGAGAATATAGCCGTAATAAGCAAGGCTACTATAGATTTTAGACAGGGTTTCAATGTTTTTACAGGCGAAACAGGCGCAGGTAAGACCATACTAATAAATGCGATAAACATAGTATTAGGTGGCAGAGCGTATAGGGATATTATACGCAGAGGCGAGGAAAAAGCACAGGTTTCTGCTGTTTTTGCAAATATCACACAGTCCACAGCGGAAAAAATAACTGCCATGGGTTTTGAGATAGAAAATGCAGAGATAATGATATCCAGAGATATTTTTGCAGATGGAAGAAGTAACTGCAAGATAGACGGCAAGCCATGCACTGTTGCAGTGTTAAAGGAGCTTGCACAAACTCTGCTAGATATACATGGACAGCACGACAGCAGGGTGTTGCTACTGCCAAATGGGCAAATAGACTTTGTGGACAGCTTTGGTGACTTGCACACAGATGTAGACGGATATAATAAGCAGTTCGAGGTGCTATCACAGCTTAGGCAGAAGCTAAACGAAGTAGCAACGGACGACGGCTACAGGCTACAGCGACTGGATATGCTTAGCTACCAAATAGAAGAAATTGAGAGTGCAAACCCTACCGTGAAAGAGGAAAACGACCTGCGTGCTAGACGTGATATCATACGCAATTCACAAAAAATAACAGGCTCGCTAGGTAAAATATATGACAGCCTGTATGGTGGCGATATGGGTAGTGGTGCACTGGAGCAACTGGCAGAGGTTGATGATGAGCTGGATAGCGTCGCAAAATATTTGGACGAGCTTACTTATTATAATGAGAAAATATCAGAAATACGTAGCGACCTAGACGACCTTGCCACCAGGGCACGTGATATACTGGATAATTATTCTTTTGACCCCAGTGAGGCAGATGATATAGAAGCAAGGCTGAACACGCTGGATATACTAAAGAAAAAGTATGGTGGTAGCATAGAAAAGGTGCTAGAGTACTACGAGCAAATATCAGAGGAAGTATACACCCTGCAAAATAGTGATGCAGAGCTTGAGCGACTACAGCAAAGAGAGCAGGAGCTAAGTGCAGTGTGCCAGAGCCTTGCCGACAAGCTAACTGCAAAAAGGTTGGAGCTGGGTAAGCAGTTTATAGAGAAGATAGAAGCAGAGCTTGCATACCTAGATATGCCGTCTATTAGGCTAGAGCTTGCACATTCTGTGCGTAATATGGCTGTAGGTGGACAAGATAATATAGAGATGCTGATATCTGCAAACCCAGGTGAGCCACCAAAACCGATAGCAAAGATTGCATCAGGTGGTGAGCTATCACGCATAATGCTGTCTATAAAAAATGTACTTGCAGATAGGGATAACATAGACACCATAATATTTGATGAAGTAGATAGTGGTGTTAGCGGTAGTGCTGCATATAAAATAGGTAAAAAGTTGTGGCAGGTTTCCAGTAATAGGCAGATACTATGCGTTACACATCTGGCACAGGTGGCAGCTTTTGCAGATAACCATATGAAGATAGAAAAAGCGATAGAAAACGAGAAAACATATACACAGATAAACACGCTAACTAGGGAAGAACGCATAAAAGAGCTTGCGAGAATAACAGTTGGTGAGAATATTACAGAACTAGCACTAAAAACAGCACAGGAAATGCTCGACAACAACGAAAAGCTAAAAGTTTAGGTATACTACTGCAAACTTAGCGTTTGTGGTATGTGATATTACAAAAATATCAGCCTGTTGGCAGAATGGAGTGCGAATATGTCACTGAAAGCAACTTTACTGTACGAGATAGCTATTAAACCACGCAGAGCAAAATATCTAAAGCAAAAATTTGGCTCATCAAAGGAGTTCCAAAGCAAGCTAGACCAGCTTGTGTTATCTGGCAAGGTGACAAAAGAAAATGGCTACTACAGTTTGACAGCACCCAAAAACACCAAGAAGAACAAAAATAACAAGGCGAAACCGCGGGACGATATCAGGCAAAAAGCTGGTAAATCTTTGCCAAAAAACACCACGCGCTGTACACTGGTAAAACTTGCACCACTTTTCGGCTTTGCAACACCAATGGTGGGTGATGAAGATATCTTTATCCCTGGCAAGTATCTAAACGGTGCCATGGTGGGTGATATTATCATGGTGGAGGTTTTCCGTACATCATCAAAATCGGGCAAGGCAGAGGGCAGAGTACGTGCTATAGAGAAACAAAAAAATTCGCTAGTGGGTACTATCCACCTAAGCAAAGGGCAGTTCTTTGTAGAGCCTGATAACGGCAAAGGTAATATGATTAGGGTAGAATCTGGCTACAACTGTGGCGCACTGCCAGGCGAGAAAGTAGCAGCAGAGATTGTGAAACGTGGTGATAGTCACAAAGCAAATATAGCACGTGTTGTAATGCGTTTTGGTAGCGAAGAATCTGCCAAAAACTGTGCACATGCTATAATTTATGGTGCGGATATACACACTACTTTCCCTAAAAAAGTTATGCAGCAAGCTAGCGCATACGAAGATGCTGTGGTGAGTGAGGAAGATATACTACCAAGGCGTGACTTGCGTGATGATATTATCTTTACAATAGACGGTGCAGATACTAAGGATATAGACGATGCTATTTCGCTGGTGCGTGTAAATAATGGCTATCAGCTTGGCGTGCATATTGCAGATGTAAGCCACTATGTAAAAGCAGACACACCACTTGATGAAAATGCATTCAAGCGTGGGACATCTATATATTATGCGCAGAGCGTAGTGCCAATGCTACCAAAAGAGCTATCCAATGGCATTTGCTCGCTAAACCCCAAGGTGGACAGGCTAGCGTTTAGCTGTATAATAAACCTTGATGATAACGGAAATGTGACAAAGTATCACTTTGTAAAAACTGTTATACACTCCAAAGTAAAGGGTGTGTATGATGAGATAAATACGCTACTTAGTGGGGAAGAAACAGAGGATATCAAAAATAAATATGCACATGTGAATGACACATTATTTATGATGCAAGAGCTATACCACAAGCTACAAAAACTGCGTAATGACCGTGGTAGTATGAATATAGAAAGTGGCGAAGCTAAGCTAGAAATAGATGAAAAAGGCGTTTGCGTGGGAATTCACAAGCGCACTAGAGGTGTCTCTGAGTGCATGATAGAGGAGTTTATGCTGCTTGCAAATGGCTGTGCTGCAAACCTTGCAAAGAAAATGGAAATACCATTTATCTACCGTGTGCACGACCTGCCAGAGCTAGGACGAGTGGAAACATTGATGCAAAATTTACAGGCTTTTGGCATATATCCAAACTTTAAAGAAGAAGTACCATCACAGACAGAGCTGTCTATTCTGCTGGACGAAACTAGGGACACAACGCTTGAAAGAGCTGTGCATATGAACATCTTGCGTACTATGGCAAAAGCCAAATATAGCACTACGCCAAAAGGGCACTATGGGCTTTCGCTTGCAGATTATGCGCATTTTACATCACCAATAAGGCGCTACCCAGACCTTGGTATACACAGGATACTTAGCGATGTTGTAGCGGGAATGTCAAAAGAGAAGCTAAAGAAAACATACTCACGCTTTGCAAATACAGCAAGCGAGCAATCCTCCAACCGTGAGGTAGTTGCTATGCAGGTAGAGCGTGGTTGCGAGGACTGCTACAAGGCAGAATATATGAAACAGTTTGTTGGTGAGTGCTTTGATGCAGTTATCTCCGGTGTAACATCTAGCGGAATATTTGTAGAGCTGGATAACACAGTAGAGGGGCTTATAAGAAACAATACTATCACTAAGGGTGAAATGGACTATATCTATGGGGTGTCTGTAACTATTGTGGAAAAAGATATCACATACAAGATAGGCGATATAGTGAAAGTTAGGGTTGTAGCCACGGACGTTGCAGATGGTAATGTGGACTTTGAACTTGTGTGAACTCACAAAAAAGCTGTTTTTTTACAAACAATAATAGTGCACTTGCTTTTTGGGCTGAAAAATGTTATATTAATAACATAAATGTAAAAGGGGGCTGTTATGATGCTGTATAAAGACTACTCGGCTATAGCTATGGATAATCTGGAGTATGTTTGCTATATGACCGATGTAGAGACATATGATATACTATATATAAATAAAAAGGCACAAGCCCTCCTTGGAATAAAAGACGAAAAAGACTATCTTGGCAAAAAATGCTACAATGTGCTGTGTGGTCTTGATAAGCCGTGCCCATCCTGCAATAATGATAGGCTGGAGCTGGGCAAGCCGATAATTCGCGAGCAATCAAGAGCTCTAGTGCTTAATGGATATAGATTTATAGACAAGCTGATGATACTAGATGGCAGGAAAGTGCGCATAGAAACTGGTATGGATATGAGTGAGCAAGTAAATCAGCTAAACGAGCTGAGAAGCAAGCTGACAAAAGAAGAAACACTGGTTAGATGTGTGCAGACACTTGCACTAAATAACAATGTAGAAAAAGCAGCGGATAGTCTGCTAGAAATAGTAGTGGACTATTATCAGGCAGAGCGTGCATATATTTTTGAGCTAGACTACGAGAAGAACCTAATGTCCAATACATATGAATATTGTGTAGATGGCGCGCAGTCACAAAAAGAACATTGCAGTCTGGTGCCTATTACTTGGATTAGCCGCTGGTTTGATAATTTTGATAAATATGGCGAAATGACTATATTTTCTGTAGAAGATGAGATTGACAAAGAAACAGAAGAATACAAGGCTCTATCTAGCTTACAGATAAAAAGCCTACTAGCAGCACCACTAATAGATGCTGGCAGTATAATTGGATTTATAGGTGTGGATAACCCAGCCTATAACCAAAACGACACCAGACTATTAAGTTCTGTTGCACTGTTCGTCGTAAATGACCTTGGCCAGCGTAAGTTACAGGATATACTCAGCGAGCTTAGCTATGTGGATACCCTAACAGGGGTTGGCAACAGGAATAAGTATATGTATACCATAAAATCTTTTGAGAAGAAACCTCCTAAACAGCTAGGTATTATATATGCGGACATCAATGGGCTAAAGCCTGCCAATGATATTTATGGGCACGAGTATGGAGATAAACTGATAGTAAAAACAGCCAAACTCCTTAAAGAATACTTCAAAAATCAGGTTTACCGTGTGGGTGGCGATGAATATGTCGTGCTTTGCATAGATATGGATAAAAATGTTTTTGACGATTTGCTGACGTCTTTCCGTGAAAGGATAGAGTGTGATAGCGACTATAGTGTGTCTATAGGTAGTGTGTGGAAAAAAGGTAAAATTGATATAGCAAAAGAGATATCTTCGTCTGATGAGCTGATGTACGAAGAAAAACAGAGCTACTATAAATCATCACTTGCTAGTGGTAGGAACTACAGGTCGCTAATGGTGCGTGAACTGGTACAGGAGATAGAAGCAGGTGCGTTCGAGATATTCTTGCAACCAAAAGTTATGCTATCTACCAAGCAGATTATAAGTGCAGAAGCGCTAGTAAGGAAACGCACAAGTGATGGTAACTACATATCCCCAGATAAATTTATACCTATATATGAGTCCGAAAAAACTGTAAAACATCTGGATTTGCACGTAGTAGAGCTAGTGTGTATAATGCTAAAAGACTGGATAGCAAATGACTATCCGCTGAAGATATCTGTTAATTTATCCAGAGTGTCACTACTAGAAAATACTATAGTTACAGAGATAATCGATATTTGCAAAAAGTACGATATACCACCCAAATGGCTGGATTTTGAGATTGCAGAGAATGGCGGAAAGATAGATTATTCCATACTACGCAAGCGACTGGAGAGTATCAGCGAAGCAGGCTTTTCTGTATCGCTAGATGACTTTGGGTCTGAGTATTCTAACTTGCTAATGCTGACTACTATGGAGTTTTCTCAGATAAAAATTGATAAGAGCTTGATAAACCAGCTAGGTACTGGCAATAAAAATATGGCTATAGTAGAGCATGCTATCAAGCTGTGCCAAGACTCCACCAATACACAGACCTTGGCAGAGGGTATAGAAACCGATAGCCAGTGTGAGTTACTGGAGAAATTCAACTGTGACTACGGGCAAGGCTATCTTTTTGCAAAACCAATGCCAGTAAGCGAGTTTTTGCAAGTGTACTTAAAACAACTAAATGAAATAGCACAAGATTAATATAACAAATGAAAGAGATGCCAAAGAAAAAGGTGTCTCTTTTGTATGTTGATAGACATTAGAATGAGGGAAATGGAGCATTCATATGGAAAAAAAGTTTAAAATTGTATTCAACTCACCAGTTATAATATATTTCACTATAATATGTTTTGTTGCTACGCTACTGGGGCAACTAACTGGCACGTGGACAGATGTTATGTTTTTTAGTGTATATAACTCATCTATGTCCGACCCACTAACATACATTAGGTTTATAGGGCATATATTTGGGCACTCGGGCTTTGACCACTTTCTGGGGAATATCATGATGATACTAATAACAGGGCCACTGCTAGAAGAAAAGTATGGCTCTGTAAACCTTGGTGTGATAATCTTTGTTACTGCAATAATAACTGGTGTGGTGCAGTTTGCGTTTTTTGATACACGCTTGCTAGGTGCTAGTGGTGTAGTGTTTGCATTTATATTGCTGTCCTCTATAACACGTATAAAGGATGACGGCTTGCCACTAACTTTTATCATGGTGGCAGTGCTATATATCGGTGAGGAGATATACTCTGGTATTTTTGTAAGTGATAATATATCACAAGTTACGCATATTGTGGGTGGTATTGTTGGTGCGTCACTGGGTTTCATAATGAATAATAAACCAAAGAAGAAAGTAGCGACAGTGTAGCTGGTATTTATTTGTTGATATTGCACTGCAAAGTGATAATAATTTTGTCTATTGGTATAAAAACACTATACAAAAACCGTATTTAGTGCTAGAATAGAAATGTAGGAATATTTAGGTGATACATAAGGAGCAATGTTAGATGAACAAAAAAGTACTTATAGGTATGAGTGGCGGTGTGGATAGCTCTGTAGCTGCGTATCTGCTAAAAGAGCAGGGGTATGATGTTACAGGAGTTACATTTTCGCTATGGGCAGAAGAAACAGCACAGAGCAAGTGCTGCTCTGTAGATGATATAAATGATGCAAGATATGTCTGCTCACAGCTGGGCATACCACACTATGTGTTTAACTTTAGGGATATATTCAAGGCGAAAGTAGTGGATACATTTGCGAATGAATATGCTTGTGGTAGAACACCAAACCCATGTATACTATGTAATAGACATATAAAATTTGACACATTTTGGCAACGTGCAAAAGAGCTAGGTTTTGACTATATAGCAACTGGGCACTACGCAAAAATATCCCACAATGCAGATAGCGATAGGTGGGAGCTGAGAAACTCTGACTTCCCAGAAAAAGACCAGAGCTATGTGCTGTACCATATGACACAGGAGCAACTGGAGCATTTTCTTATGCCATTATCCACATATAGCAAGACGGAGATAAGAAAAATAGCAGAGGATAACAACCTAGTAGTTGCACGCAAGCCAGACAGCCAAGATATATGCTTTGTGCCAGATGGTGACTATGCAAATTTCTTGCTAAAGTACACTGGCAAGCTACCCAAAAAGGGGAATTTTGTTGATGTTAATGGCGCTGTACTAGGTGCACACAAGGGTATTAACCACTATACTATTGGTCAGCGAAAAGGGCTGGGCATATCACTGGGCAAAACAATGTTTGTAAAAGAAATTGATGGTGAAAGTGGAGATATAGTTATCTCCGATGATGAGAACGTGCTGTATAGTACTGTGGTATATGCAAATGATATTAATTTTGTTGCTATAGCAGACCTAACTACCCCTACAGAGCTGACAGTAAAGCTAAGATACAGCCACAAGGCATCACCAGCACTTGTTGAGCGTGTGGGCGAGGATTGCATCAAGGTTACATTTGAGCAGCCACAACGCGCAGCAACAGCAGGGCAAGCATTGGTAGCATACAAAGGTGATGCAGTAGCACTAGGTGGAACTATCTATAATGCATAAAAGTGTGGAATATTACTATTTATATAAATAAAAGTAGTGTAATACAAGAATTGCTTGATTTTTGCAGTTGAATTAGTGATAATATATTTGTGAGTGTCTTTACAAGACTGGGAATATAGAAAGGTATGTGTTTACTTATGAAAAAAATTGCTATGTTAGTTGTAGTCGCTATTTTGCTGTCATCGTGTGCGTTTGATACTGGTAAGAACGACGGGCCAGTTAAGCTAACGCTATGGCATTATTATAATGGTGCTACAAAAGAGAGTTTTGACACGCTAGTGCAGGAGTTTAATGAAACGATAGGAATAGAGGAGAATATATTAGTAGATGCATATTCTTTTGGTGGTGTTGGCGAGCTTGCTGATGCTGTAATGGACTCTGCTAACAAAGAGATAGGTGCAGAGCCACTACCAGATATCTTTGCAGCATACGCAGATAACGTGCAGCGTCTGGACGAGCTTGATGTAGTAGCACCACTTGATGAATATTTCACAGATGACGAAATTGCACTATATCGCCCAGAGTTTATTGACGAGGGCAGGTTTGGCAAAGATGGCGAGCTGATGATTGTTCCTATAGCAAAATCCAGCGAGATAATATATATAAATGGTACGGACTTTAACACTTTTGCACAGGATACAGGTGCAACAGTTGCAGATATGCAAACGTGGGAGGGTCTGGTGGATACAGCAGAGGAATACTATATGTGGACTGATGCCCAAACACCAGAGCTAAATGACGGAAAAGCAATGTTTGGTATAGATTCTACTGCTAATTTTATGCTTGTTGCAACAAAACAGCTGGGCAATGAGATATATACATACAACGATACCCAAGCAGAAATTACAATAAGCAAAGAAGATGCTCGTAAACTGTGGGATGTGTACTATGTGCCGTTCATTAGCGGGTATTATGCGGATATAGGGCGTTTTCGCTCCGACGACCTAAAAGCTGGCGAGTTGATAGCATACGCAGGCTCTACCGCTAGTGCACAGTACTTTCCATCACAGGTTGAGATTAGCAAAGACGATGCCTATGCAATAGAGTGCATAACTGCGCCTTACCCATATTTTGAGGGAACACAAAAGGTAGTGGTGCAACAGGGTGCAGGCATGGCAGTATCAAAGAGCACACCGGAGAAAGAGAGTGCAGCAGTAGAGTTTCTAAAATGGTTCACAGAAACAGAGCAGAACCTAGCATTTGCTGTAGAAACGGGCTATATGCCTGTGCAAAATGCTTCGCTAGAGTACGATGTAGTATCTGCCGAGATGCGCAAGGACCCTAATTTTTCGGAAACATCGCCTGTTGTTGGCACTGCAAATGTATTATATCAGGCACTAAATGAGTATGAATTTTATGCAAGCAAACCTTTCAACGGTAGCTATGATTCAAGAAATAAACTAGAAGACTCGCTGAGCAGTTTTTCGATACAGGGTCTGGAGGAGCTAGGCACAGCTATCGCAAATGGAGAAGATAGGCAAACTGCCATTGATAGACTATCCTCGGATGAAAATTTTGAGAAATGGTATAATAGCTTAGTGAATTAATAATCAATTGATAGGGAATTATGATGCGAAGAAGAAAAAGAGATAAAAATTCTATATTAGCACGGCTAGTTAGTGTTTTTCTAATTATGGTGTTATTACAAGTGGTGTTTTTTGGAGGTGCGATTACTATTAGTGGTGCATCAAGCTCACTTACTAACTATGCAAATGTTACTTTTTCCAAAATAGTAGAAAATCGCTCGAACTACCTTTCTGCAAATATGCAGGATGAGTGGTCTAATATCTCTGCGCATCAAACGGCCATTACAGATATCTACAACAATATGTTACCGTACTCAGGTAGCTTGACAGAAGAACAAATCAAGCACTTTTTTGATACCTCCACAGATGAGTTGGTGGATATGATTTTTTCTACAGAGGTGACAGGTGGCTTTATACTGCTCAATGACACAAGTGAAACCAGCAATATAGCATCATGTCTGTATCTTTATGATGCAGTACCATCGGCAGCCGCTACTAGCAAGAGCAGCCTGCAAATATTGCGCGGACCAAGCGAAATAGGTCAGGAGCATCAAATCCCACTTTCGTCTAACTGGACATATGGTATGCAAATAACAGACGATAATAAGGCGATAATGGAAAAACCACTAGAGGCTATAGATTTTACAGATAGAGAAGAATATCGTGGATACTGGGGTGTTTTGCAATCACCAGATAATGTAGACGCAAAAGTACTTACATATACTCGCCCACTTATTGACAAAAATGGAACTGTATTTGGTGTTATAGGCGTAGAAATATCACAGGAATATTTATACAAACAGCTACCTTTTGATGAGTTTGATGATTTTGGCTCTTATGGATATATACTGGCGACTGGCTCGGAAGAAGAAAATCTTGTTCCGATTATATCACAGGGAACAGTGCAGCGTAGCTTTGTAACACTGGGAGAACCAATAGAGTATGAGGTTGCAAATAATGTAATTACAGTGTCTACACCTATCATCAATGTCATAATGAGTGCGCAAAAGCTAGAATTATATCCTACAAACTCACCTTTTTTACAGGAGAATATATACCTCATAGGCTTTGTTGATGAAGCATCTGTAACTTCGCTAGCTAGGAACTTGGACACACTTATAATAGCAGTTTCTGTGTTGTCCATAATCATAGGAATAGCAGGAGCATATGTAGCATACAGGCTTATCATAAAGCCGATAAGAAGTATCAGCACAGCAGTATCAAAAGTAGACCCAAGAATGGTGCTCACACTCAAACGCTCAAATATCAGCGAGGTAGATGAGCTGAGCTCTGCTATAGAAAAACTAAGCAATGATATGCAGGAGTGGTTCTCTAAAGCTAATAGAATTATGGAACTGCTAGATGTTGGTGTTGGTGCGTTTGAGCACAGGAACGAAGACGAAGCGGCATATGTTACTATGTATGCTCAAAAAGTACTGGGTATAAGGAATACCACACAGAGCAAGTTTCTAATAAGCAATCATTTACTGCGTCAGTCGCTAACTGTTTTTATGAAAGACCCAGAGCCAGAGTTTGATAATGTATACTTTGATAAGCGAAGTGGCAAGTGGTACAAGGTTATAATAACAGAAAATGAGATGGGAAAACTGGGTATAATAACCAATGTAACAAAAGAGGTGAAAGACCAAAAAGCTCTGACTTATCAAGTGGATTATGATATGCTCACTGATATATACAACCGTGCTGGTTTTCACAAACATGCTGAGATGGTTTTTGAGGCTGGTAACCTGAAAATTGCAGCAGTTGCAATGTTTGACCTAGATAACCTAAAGTATGTAAATGACACATTTGGGCATGAATTTGGCGATAAATATATTAAATCCGCAGCAGATGTAATGCGTAAAAGTTTCACTGAGAAAGCAGTTGTCGGCAGAATGTCCGGCGATGAATTCTTTGTATTATTCCACTCGTTCAATCACAAAAGCGAGGTAATGAGCTATCTAAATGCTTTTTATGATATGCTAGAGATAGAACCGCTTATCTTACCAGATGGTACGCCATTTAAGATAAGGATATCCGGTGGTGTATCGTGGTATGGCAGTGACTCTACAAGCCTAGACCAGCTAATAAAATTTGCAGATTTTGCAATGTACGAGGGCAAGCACACAGTAAAAGGCGAGCTACATACATTTGATAAAAATCTATATCAAGCACAGTCGTTCATGCTCAGCGGTAGGGAGGAGCTTAATAGGGTGCTCGATAATCAGTTTATTGAGTTTGCGTTCCAGCCTATCGTATATGCACAGACAGGTAAGCTGTATGCATATGAGGCACTGATGCGACCACAGAGTGAAATACTGAATTCACCGCTAAAACTGCTACAAATAGCGGCTGAGCAGTCACAACTATGGAAGATTGAGCACATAACATTCTTCAAATCTTTGGCTACATATGTGAAAAACCGTGAGCTGTTTGGTGATGCTAAGCTGTTTATAAACTCGTTGCCAAGCGAAAAACTAAAAGAAGATGAGTATGCTCGTTTTGAGAACATGTATGGTGAATATCTGCACAATGTCGTAGTTGAGATGACAGAGGGTGAGAAAATGAGCAAGGAAGATATGACTTACAAGCTCAACAAGATTACTTCATGGGGTTCACTGACAGCGCTGGACGACTATGGCTCTGGCTATAATAGCGACCTTAACCTACTAGCGATAGACCCGTATATTATCAAGCTGGACCGTTCGCTAATAGAGAATGTCGATAGCGACAAGGCAAGACAGCAGATGCTCGCGAAGATTATGGGCTTCTGTAGGGAGCAGAATAGATATGTGCTTGCAGAGGGCGTGGAAACTCAGACACAGATGGAATACCTAGTAAAAGCAGGTGTAGACTTCTTGCAAGGTTATTACATAGAACGACCAATGCCACTGCCAAACTTTGACTCTATGCAGATTGAAAGAAAAATACTATCTATAAATGAATAAGGCAAATCGCCCCTTTGGTACAGTGACCATCGGGGCGATTTGCCTTATTCGTCTTTTTTTAGTTGTGGCAGTAAAAAAATACTCTTGGGCACAGCTGCCTGTGCAATAGCTTTGTGGTATACTGCTAGCGTGTTGGAAGCAAGAGTGGTAGCGCCACTGTTTTTTACAGATTTTATAACAGATTGTTTTAGTCTAACAAGCTCGTCTTTATCCATATTCCTTATATGGTGCATTCTCTGTGCAAACTGCTCAGCATTATCAAAGTTATATCCATTTACACCATCTACTACTTGGCCTGAGTTTAGTGGGTCGGTACGCTGTAGCACAGGCAGTCCTGCACTCATTCCCTCTAGCATAGATATGGAGTTTGTATCAGAAAGACTAGCTGTTGCATATATATCAGATGTTGCAAGGTAAGGTGCTAGTTTTTCATGCTCAACCTTGCCTGTAAAGATTACCATATCTGCAATATCCAGTGTGCTCACCTGCTGGGTAAGTTCGTCTTTCACAGGGCCGTCACCGACTATCATAAGCCTCATATTATCAGTTGGTGATATGCTCTTTGCCCAGAAATCTAGCAAAACATCTACACTTTTCTCTCTGCCCAGCCTGCCTACAAAACAAGCAAGAAAACTATCGTTGGGTATACCGTGCTCACTGCGCACAACAAGCTTCTGCTCATCGGTTACAGTATCCAGTGAAAACTCGCTAAGCTCTACAGCATTTGGAATAACATTTACCTGGCGCTTAACACCTGTGTTGTTGCAATATTCTTGGCATTTCACAGATGGCCCTGTAATAGCGGTAGAGGCTTTTGCTATTAGCTTGAAATAATTATGAGTGACACGTTTGGTAGTTTTTACAAGAGCTTTTGGCACTATATAATAGATGTATTCATCATACATAGTGTGCAGGGTGTAGACAAGTGGTATACGCAATAATTTTGCACATACAATACCAGAAAAACCAATACCAAACTCGTTGTGTATGTGAATAATATCTGGTGCAAAGTCTTTTATGTGACGCAAACGTGTTCGACTAATTGGCTTTGCAAGCCCATAGCCATATAGCTTTTTATTGCTTATTGCAGGGCAGTATAGTACGTTGTCTTTGACATAATGGCGAGAGGTTTTGGCATCAGCTGTTACGACTAAAACTTCATGACCTAGTTGCTCTAGACCCTCTTTTAATATCTTAACATGGGTTACAACGCCGTTGATGTGTGGCAAGTATGTTTCGGTAAACAAGGCGATTTTCATTGAGACCAGACCTCCTAAAGAAATTATTGTAACACTGTAATAATAGCACGATTTAGTTCAAATTGCAATTATATTTATGGATATTTGTAGATTTTTATAATAAAAGCTTAATAAATAGGTTGACAAAAGAAGATATTTGATATATACTGCTCTACAGACAGAAATATTCTGTAGAAAAGTGAATGTTTAGGGGAGCTTGCAAAGGCTGAGAGTTGAATTTATTTCAAGACCCTAGGACTTATGTCCGAAACCTGATCTGGATAATGCCAGCGTAGGAAGTATAATGAAGATTTCATTTGCACTCGTGGTACAGCTGCGAGTGCTTTTTTGCTGTATATATTATTGTTGTGTTACAGCGAATTATTGATTTTAGTAGTATACCATTTATTATTGGCGATTATTGTAAGGATATGACAATGTCTAAAATTAATTTATTGGAGGATTACTAATGAAAAATCAAAAAACGAGAACACTTGTAGAAGCAGCACTACTGGTAGCTATAGCAACTGTGCTAGGCTATATCAAAATCGAGGCTATATGGGCAAATGGTGGCTCTATAACAATGGCATCAATGGCACCACTGGTAATTTTATCACTACGCCACGGCTGGAAATGGGGTCTACTGGGAGCAGTGACTTTTAGTGGAATACAAATGCTATTGGGTGGTGTAAGCCAACCTCCTGTACAGAGTTTTGTTTGGTACCTAGCAGTTATCATGCTAGATTATGTAATTGCATTTTCCGTTTGCGGTATCGCTAGCGTGTTTAAATTCGGCAATGGTAAAGTTGCTGTACCTCTAGCTACTACTATTGTTATTGCGCTACGTCTTGTTTGTCACGTAATTTCTGGCACAATAATCTGGGGTGTATATGCACCAGAGGGCGTTTCTCCATTTATATACTCACTTACATATAATGCTGGCTATATGATACCAGAGATAATTCTTACTTCTGTTGTTGTGGGAATTCTATACCCAGTACTTGAAAAGAACTTTGCACTAGCAAAAGCAACAGCGAAGTCAGCTTAATTTTACCATTTCTTTTTTTGGCAGGTACACATCGTTCTTCCATCTCCTCGGTTGAACAATGTGTACTTGTATTTTTTTATTCACATTGTAAACCTAAAAGTAAAATATAGTTGACAATA
>CAYJFF010000033.1:16027-25417 GCA_964369345.1 uncultured Oscillospiraceae bacterium | reverse complement strand
TATTATTTTCTCGGCAGATAATATATCCCCTTTGTACCCGATTTTCTCGAACAACTCTAGTAGATATAAGTATAAACCGTGTGTTAGTCCGTCTGCTGCAACATCTTTTGAGTAGTTAAGTGCTATGTTGCGAGGGTTTAGCTTTTCTATCATTTTTGCAAATTCACCCTCGAAATCAAGGCCGTAATTTACAACAGTGTCAAAAGCCTGTGCTTGTTCCATTCCTAGTGAGTCTAGCTGGCTAGCAAAACCAATGCTTTCACCTTTGCTTGTTATAAAAACACATGTCATTCCACCAAAATCACCAGGGTAAATAAGCGGTATTACTGGGTCGTTGTTCATGGATGTTTCTCTGCCGATAGTCATCCAAAGGTCTACACCCTCCTCCGCTACAATATTGCAAGCTTGTAGTACTTTTTCTCTGTACAAATTCATTTATACGCTCCTATCTCTTTCTTTTATTTTGTCACACACAGCCAGATGATTATCAGCAACAGCAACAAGCTCTGCTTTTTTATTTTTGCAGTCATCTGTAGCATATGGACATCTGCCCACAAAAGTACAAATACCATCTTCTAGGTTTATAGGGCTTGGTATATCGCCCTCTAGCTCTACAAGCTTGCGAGATTTTTGCATATCTGGGTCAGGTATGGGAATAGCAGATAGCAGTGCTTCTGTATATGGGTGAGCTGGTGAGTCATACAAATCATCGGAGCTTGCAAGCTCTACCATGCCACCAAGGTACATTACACCTATCCTGTCGCTGATGTATTTAACTAGAGATAGATTATGCGAGATAAACACAAGAGTCAGCCCGAAATCATTCTGTAGTTTCTTTAGCAAATTAATAACCTGTGCCTGAATAGACACGTCAAGAGCACTTGTAGGCTCGTCACAAACTATTACTTTCGGCTCTACTGCAAGTGCACGTGCAACGCCTATACGCTGGCGCTGTCCACCAGAAAACTCATGTGGGAAACGGTCGGCGTGCTCGGCGTTTAGTCCCACCATCGATATAAGCTCCAGTATTCTTTCGTTTTGGCGTGCACGGTCATTATTATATACTTTGTGTGCAAGCATACCCTCGCGTATTATTTCACGGACAGTCATACGTGGGTTAAGCGAGGAGTATGGGTCTTGGAAAATCATCTGCACGTCTTTTGCGTATTGGTGGCGCTCTTTTGGGTTCATGGAAAATATGTTTTTGCCACGATATAGTATCTCGCCAGAGGTGGCGTTATATAGCTTTTTTATTGTTCTGCCCAGTGTGGTTTTGCCACAACCAGACTCGCCCACTATACCTACAGTTTCTCCCTGATAAATATTAAAAGATACTTGGTTTAATGCCTTTAAAGTATGTTTGCTATCAAGCACAAAATGCTTGCTCAGGTTTTTAATTTCAAATAATACTTCGCTCACACTTTCTCCTCCCAACAGAATTTTTTGCGTACCTCAGCTGCTTCGTCGTCCATTAGGAAACAGCTAACTGTGTGCCCAGCACCAAGGTCTGTCTGCTCTGGTTGTTGCTGGGAGCATATGGACATAGCGCATCTACACCTAGCAGAAAAAGCACAGCCACTAGAGGGGTTTAGTGCATCGGGTGGAGTACCCTCTATATATATTAGGTTTGAGTCCGATGGTGCATCCAGTCTTGGGATGGAGTCTAGCAAACCACGTGTATATGGGTGCTGTGGTTTGTAGAATATCTGCTGTGATGTACCCATCTCTACTACCTTTCCTGCATACATAACTGCTATGCGGTCTGCATTAGCTGCAACAACGCCAAGGTCGTGTGTTATCAGTACTATGGAGCAGTCTTCTTCTTTTCTTAGCTGGTCCAGTAGCTTCATTATCTGTGCTTGTATGGTTACATCTAGGGCTGTGGTGGGCTCGTCTGCTATAAGTACTTTTGGCTTACAGGCAAGTGCTATAGCTATCATTACTCGCTGGCGCATACCACCAGATAGGTTGTGGATATACTGGTGAAAGCGCTTGTCAGGGTTGTTTATTCCCACTTGTTTTAGCAACTCAATAGCGCGTAGGTGAGCCTCTTTTTTTGTTATTTTTTGGTGGCGTAGCAGACTCTCTGTTATTTGCCTGCCTATTTTCATAGTAGGGTTTAGAGAAGTCATGGCATCTTGGAAAATAATACCTATTTGCGAGCCACGTATTTCTTGCATTTGTTTGTCGTTGTAGTTTGTTATGTCTTTGCCCTCGAATATTATTTCTCCACTGCTTAGCACGCCCTGTGTTAGCTTTAGTATAGTTTGCATTAATACACTCTTGCCACTGCCAGACTCACCAACCACAGCAAGAACTTCTTTATTATTAAGGTGCAAAGAAGCGTTACGGACTGCTTGCACAGAGCCGTTATAGGTGTTAAACCCAATTGACAGGTTTTTTACCTCTAATAATTTTTCCATTTTTGCAACCTGCCTTTCTGTTATTTACGTAGTTTAGGGTCTACAGCATCTCTTAGTCCATCTCCTATTAGTTGCAGAGATAGCATCAGCAAGCTAATGACAGCAGATGGTATGATAAGTAGATATGGATAATTGCGCATTTCTTTTATGCCTGTAGAGATAAGCTGACCAAGGCTTGTTAGTGGTGCTGCAAGGCCGATACCTAGAAAGCTAAGGAAAGCTTCTGAGAATATGGCGCTTGGTATAGCCATGGAAAGAGAAACTATAATAATGCCCATGCAGTTTGGTATTAGGTGTTTTAGCATTATTACTATAGGAGATGTGCCCAGATTTCTAGCTGCAAGTATATAGTCCTCGTTTTTTAGCGTTAGGATTTGGCCACGCACTAGTCTAGCCATAGATAGCCACCCAGTAAGTGTGAGAGCTAGTAGTATAGGCATAAGCCCAGAGCCGAAAATCATCATGATAATAATTACATATATCAGGTATGGTATAGCGTTTAAGATATCTACAAAGCGCATGATAAGCATGTCTACAGCACCGCCGAAGTAACCACTAATACAGCCAACCAAGATGCCGATAACAGCTTGCACTATAGCAGCAACAAAGCCGATGATAAGAGAGTACCTAGCACCCATCCATACACGCGCCCATAGGTCACGACCCAGTGTGTCTACACCAAAGATATGCTCATCACTTGGGCCCATGCCCTCTTTTCCGTGCTCACTTAGTATTTTAGAAACAGCTTCTACATCTGTGGCACGGTAGTCATACTCTACCATATAGGGTCCTATGATGGACATAATGGCAATTGCTAGTAGAACAAAAATGCTGAGCGTGGCAACTTTGTTTGCGAAAAATCTGCTTGCTACATCTTTCCAGTACGATAGATGCGGCTTGGTGATTGCCTCTGCCTGTTTGCTGTCTACACCCACATGGTTATACAAAGATTTTTTAGTCATTGCCTGTACCTCCGGTCAAACGAATTCGTGGGTCGACTACACCATAGAGGATATCCACGATAAAGTTCATGATTATTAAGAAAGCGCCGTAGAATATGGTCAGCCCCATGATGAGAGAGTAGTCATGTGTGTTTATGGACTCTACAAAATAGCTACCAAGACCCGGTATAGCATAGATGCTCTCTACAACAAAAGAGCCTGTAAGTAGGGAGGCTGTTGTGGGGCCAAGTACTGCCATTAGTGGTAGTAGGGAGTTGCGCACTTGGTGGCTGAACAGTATTTGGTGTTTTTTAAGACCTTTTGAGCGTGCTGTTTTAACAAAATCACTATCTATAACTTCTAGCATGCTCGTACGCATAAGGCGTGAGAACCTAGCAATAGTAGGTAGTGAGAGTGCTATTGTAGGCAATATAGTGTGTCGGAAAGATGTATACCTTGCCACTGGTAGTAGCGGGAAATAGATAGTGAATGTATATTGCAAAAGAGATGCAACAACAAAGCTAGGTATGGATATACCTATGATAGCCACTACTATAGAAAAATAGTCCAGTGGCTTGTTCCTGTTTAGTGCTGCGAGTATACCAAGAGAAACACCGACAATGGTGGAGAAGATAAGTGCACGTATACCTAAATCTAGAGACTTTGGGAAAGCGGTGCTGATGATATCCACGACTGGTTTACCTCTATAATAAATAGATATACCCAAGTCGCCCTGTAGCAGATTTTGCATATATACAAAGAACTGCTCTATTACAGGTTTGTCCAGTCCATATAGCTCTTTTAGCTGCTGGCGTATATCCTCTGTATATTCTGGGCTGGAGAATGGGTCTCCTGGTATAAACTTTATCGCAAAAAAGACAACTGCACATAGCACAAGTAAGCTAAGCAAACTTAGTACAATTCTCTTTAATATGTATTTGAGCATTTGGATTCTCCTTTTATTTTACTAGCTTAAAGATATCGTGGTCTTCCATTAGGTATTCTAGGCTATGGTCTTTCTTGAAACAAACAGTTTCTTCACGCATAACCCACAGCTCTATATTATCCCACTCTGGCACAACAACCTTAGTGTTAAGCTCTAGCGCATAGCAAGTATTGGGGTATAATGGGTATTCGCCAGTACCACCAACAGCGCCAGATTTGTAATACAGACCGATACATGGCCCTGCTGCGTGTCCATGAACACCTATTGGGTGTGTATATAGATGTGGTTTAAGACCCTCGCTCTCTGCCTGAGCCACACTATCGAGTAGTATATTATCACCTGTTTTTCCTGTTACACACTGCTCTGCCACTATATCCATAAACCTTAGTGTTTTTTTGTATGCATCTTGTAAATACTGTGGTGGCTCGGTCTCGCCCTCTCTAGGTACATAAAATATACGCTGAGTGTCTGTGCATAGCCCCATATATTCAAGACCAAAGTCGCAATGTAGCATATCTCCAGGCAGGATAATTTCGTCACTTACACGCCCACCAATATCACCTTTTCTTTGTAGGTCAACTGTAGGTGTAAACCAACAAACCAGCCCGTTTTCATTTATTGCTTCCATTAAGAACCACTCTACATCTGTTGTGGTAGTAATGCCAGGTGTGATAACTTTGGAAGAAAAAGCTTCTTCTATAATCTCTTTTGCTAGTGCGTTTACAGCTTTGTATCGAACAAGCTCTTGTCTGCTCCTTGTTTGTAGCCATGCTGTAACTATATGCTCGGCAGATATTACTCTGCTCATAATATCCTCATTCATAGCAGATACAAAACCATCATATAGGCTTTTTGATAGACCATCTGCAAACTGTGTTACGCTGCTGTAGTTTAGTGCTATATTTGCTGGGTTTAGGCGGTCAATAAGCTCGCGTAATATTTGCATTCTGTCCTGTGTCATAGGGTCCCAAGGTATAACTGTATAGCAACCATTAAAGTCGCGGTCGTTGCCTATGCAGTAACGCTCTAGTTTGCCTTGCTCGTTCAAAAAGAAGATTAGGCAGGAAAGTCGCCTTGCATTTCGCACCAGTCGTGGTACTAGAGAAAGATACACAGGGTCTTCATTGTATTCACGGTTCATAATAACCCACATAGATATATTTTCCCTTTTCATTAGCTCGGGAAGTAGGTTATCTAAACGGTCTTTTAGTGCATTGTCAAAAAGTTCTGCTTGTTGTTTTAGCGATAACACTTTACGCATGAGAGCCTCCTAGAATTAGATATTTTAGTAAAGCCACCTGCTAATAGTTATATTGCAGATGGCTTAGTTTTGGTATGTTCTTATTTTGCAGTAATGTTTTATTATGTTAGGTCAGCAAAAACAAAGTCAGTAGCTGCACCTGTCATATTTTTGTTTATGTTTGTGTAGCCATCAGCTAGCATCCAAGCAGCTTGTGTGTGGTATAGTGGCATTAGTGGACCATTGTTTAGTAGGTAGTTTTCCATTTGGATAAGTAGGTCTGCACGCTCGTCACCTGTAGCAACCCAAGATGCATCAAGGATTTCAGCATAGTCCTCACTGCTCCATCTCATAAATGTATCAGCATATTTGCCCTCGCCATCATATGACTGGAAGAATGTGCTAGCGTCATCGACATCTGGACCACTACCAGAAATACAGAAGTCATAACGGTAACCCTCACGCATTGTTGCCCAGAAAGTAGAGCCTGGTAGAGTATCTATTTTGAATTTAATACCGATTTTGCTTGCTACGTCTTGTACATATTGTGCAGCTATTTGACGCTCTGCATTATCACTTACAAGAAGTGTGAACTCTGGCATAGTTTCTACTGTTTCACCAAGAGTAGCTAGTGCAGCATCAAGTTTTTCCTGTGCAAGTGTCATATCAGCTTTTATCATAAAAGGAGAATCTATAGTAGCGCCGTATGCCTCTTTGGATTTATCTGCATATCCAGTAGCAGAGCTTGGGATGTGCTCTATGCTTGGTTTGAATGCACCAGCATAAACTGAGTTTACAAAGTCTTCTCTATCAATACATGCAGAAACAGCTTCGATGAAATCTCTATTTGCTAGGTATTTTGTAGTTTCGTCTACACTACCGTCCGTTGTGAACTGGATGAAGAAAGTAGCACCGTCGTTGTAGTACTGCATACCTTGGTCTTCGTACTCGGCAAACATAGAAGAAGGAACTTCTACCATATCTATCTCTCCACCGTCATACATATTAATTTGTGTTTGTGTATCTTTTACTGTGTAAACCTCTACTCTTGTTAGGTTTACTGCGTCTTTGTTCCAGTAGTTCTCGTTTGGCTCTAGTACCATAACATCGTTAGGGCTCCATTCTGTTAGAACAAAAGGACCATTCATAGCCTCGGGAACATCTTGGTAATAAGCATCAGATTTTTCTGCATATTTATCTGTACGTACAGGTGCTAGTGCAGAAGATGCGAATATCTCCAGAATAAATGGTGTAGCAGCGTTTAGAGTAACCTCTAGTGTTTTGTCATCTATTGCTTTTGCGTTAGCTTTTCCATCTACTGTAAAGAAATCGGAAAATTGTGTCATTGGTGTTGCTCTCTGTATAAGTAAATCCCAAGAATCAACAAAGTTTTGTGCTGTTATAGCAGTGCCGTCACTCCACTGTGCATCACGTAGCTTGAATGTGTAGACTGTACCATCATCAGAAACTGTCCAAGACTCAGCGATACCAGGTAGTATCTCGCCATTATAGCGGCGTACAAGCCCCTCGAAGATAGCGCCTGTAATATTAGTTATCCACTCGCCGTTACCTAGCTGTGGGTCTAGAGAAGTTGGCTCTGTTGTTGTTGCAAAACGAAAGATTTTGTCTTCTTTTGGTACCTCCGCTTCGCTACTAGAGCCGCTTACTGTGCCAGAAGATGTAGGTGTGGAAGAAGTTCCACTCTCTGAACATCCAGCGAATGATGTTACCATTAGTGATAGTGATAGTGCTAGTGCTAATAATTTCTTGCTCCTTGTCATAATTGACCTCACTTTCTTTTTTACAAAACAAATTTATATGGTAAAATTTTGCAATTAAACGGTTTTTAACTTTCAAAAAATTTATCGTGTTAAATCGATGTACCGTTTATAGTGTTTACTATATATCATCGTACGCTGTTTGTCAATAATAAGTTCATAATTTTTACACTTTTGCATAACATTTGTATAAACATACTATTTTATCTCAGAATATTCGTTATATTTATGTATAATCATAATGGATTTTTGCTGTGCTAGAGATTATAATATATATCAAATACTATAATGTTTGTATCTTAATGCATACACAAATTGAAAAGAGGAAGAGGAAATGAAACAAACACTTGAAAGATTTTTGAGGTACGTGGCTATAGATACGCAATCTGAGCCTGGTAAAAAAGTCATTCCTAGCACAGAAGGACAGTTTGTGCTAGGTAGGTTACTAGAAAAAGAGCTGAACGAAATGGGACTTGTAAATGTAGAGCTAACAGAGCATTGCCACCTATATGCTACATTGCCAGCAAACAAGCCAGATGTAGAGGCTGTAGGATTTATAGCACACCTAGATACATCACCAGCTTGTAGCGGAAAAGACATAAAACCACGAGTTATAGAAAATTATAATGGTGGTGACATCTTGCTAAATACGGAAACAGGGTGTACACTATATATAGAAGAGTATCCAGAGCTTGAACGCTATAAAGGACAGAGCCTAATAGTAACAGATGGCACTACCTTGCTAGGCTCTGATGATAAATCTGGCATCACAGAAATAATGGAGATGCTAGACTATTTTACAAAGCACCCAGAGATACCACATGGCGATGTGCAAGTAGCTTTTACTCCAGATGAGGAAATAGGGCTAGGAACTGAGCATTTTGATATAGAGAGATTTGGTGCTAAACTAGCATATACTATAGATGGCGCAGAGCTTGGCAAAATGAGTTATGAGAACTTTAATGGTGCAGAGGCAGTTATCACAGTTACAGGTGTAGGCATACACCCAGGCCGTGGCAAAAATAAGATGAAAAACGCAGCACTAATGGCTATAGAGTTCCAAAATATGCTACCAGCAGCAGAGATACCAGCACACACAGAGGGCTACGAGGGCTTTTATCACCTAACAGATATGAAAGGTGATGCAGAGAAAGCTACACTTACATATCGTGTATGTGATTTTGAGACAAAAGGTTTTGAGCAACGTAAGCAACGCATGCTTGACATAGGGGATTACATAAATAAACGTTATGGATATAATGCAGTTGATGTGAAACTAAAAGACACTGCTAGAAATATGCGTGAAAAAGTAGAACCACACTATCACCTAATAGAATATGCTATGGAAGCTATGCGCCAAGTAGATGTAGAGCCAGTTACTATGCCAACACGTGGTGGTACAGACGGTGTTAGGCTGTCGTTTATGGGACTGCCTTGCCCAAACCTAAATACAGGTAGTCACAACTGTCACGGAAGATTTGAGTGCGTGCCACTGGAGTCTATAAAAAAGATAAGTGAGATATTAATAAAATTGGTAGAACTTTTTGCAAATAAATAATAATTGCTGGGGGAGATTATGGATATAATACAACTAATTAACTATCACTATTCAAAATACAGTAGTTCACAGAAAAAAATAGCGGATTTTATTCTTAATTCGCCAGAGGACGCTTGTTTTGCCTCTCTGCGTGAGTTTACAGAAATTGTGAACTCGACAGAGGTGACAGTAGTTAACTTTACAAAGAAGATAGGACTTAATAGTTTTTCTGCTCTCAAAAAAGAGTTGCAGACTTATATCCGTATGCGTCTCTCGCCCAATGACAAAATAAAGCGTGCGATGTGCGAGCTTTCTAATGAAGAGAAAACTGTTGAGCGTTTTATAGAAAATGAGCAGATATCACTTTTGTCTACGTTTGAGACACTGAGACAAGACGATATAAAGAAGGCAGTATCATTGCTTCGTACTGCATCCACTGTACATATAATAGGACACGATGCATCTATACCTGTTGTAGATTTTATGGTACTAAGACTCTTGTACCTAGGTTTGTCTTGCTCAAAA
>CAYJFF010000033.1:0-15927 GCA_964369345.1 uncultured Oscillospiraceae bacterium | reverse complement strand
CTACTGGCGATTGAGATTAACCCAGATTTTAAAACTAAGAGTGAGTACACAGATAAATTGCGAGATTTAATATATAAATAAAATCAAGCAATAAGAAAAAGTTACTCAAACTGGCTATTGCTAAAAATGCTCGTTGGTGTTTTTAGCAATAGTTTTTGCTATAACTAAACAGTTGCAAATTAACTGCTTTTTTGGTGGGAAAATACATTAAATATTGTGGATTTACTGAAAAAGTTCGGCTAAAATAGAAAAAACTGCTTTTTTAACAAAAAAAGTTAAAATAAAGTTGTGAAAAAGCTTGATTTTTCTTTGCAAAAAGATTAATATTAGTTAAATATGTAAAGATAGATTGCGAGGAGCATAAAAATAATGAATAACGATTTGCTACAGAAAATAGAGCATGATATGCAGAGTTTTTCTAAGGGGCAAAAACGGATAGGAAATTTTATAATAGAGCACTACGAAAAAGCTGCTTATATGACAGCTGCTAGGCTTGGCGAAACAGTCGGTGTTAGTGAGTCCACTGTGGTTAGGTTTGCGACAGAGGTGGGGTTTGAGGGATACCCTCAACTACAAAAGCACTTGCAAGAGCTTATACGCAACAGGCTTACTACTATACAGCGTATGGAGATTATAGACGAACAGCTTGCAGGGTCAGACTTACTTACAAAAGTAATGACGCTGGACCTTGAGCGTATAAAAAGAACGCTGGAAGGGCTGGATAGAGCAAGCTTTGATAGTGCTATAGATGCAATAATCAATGCAAAATCGCTATATATACTGGGTATCAGAAGCTCCAATATATTGGCGAACTTTCTGACATTTTATTTTAACCACATCTTCCCGAATGTACACAATGTAAGCAACAATAGCTCTAGCGAAACATTTGAGCAAATGCTACGTGTAAAGCAAGGTGATGTGCTAATAGCTTTTAGTTTTCCAAGATACTCACGCCGCACGCTAAAGGCGGCACAGTTTGCTAAGAGCTGTGGGGTTACTGTTATAGCGATTACGGACTCGCCAGACGCACCACTAGCAGAGGTGGCAGATATTATGCTACTAGCTAGGAGCGATATGGCTTCATTTGTGGACTCACTTGTTGCACCACTTAGCCTAGTTAATGCGCTTATTGTGTCTGTAGGGTTGCAGAAAAAACAAGAAATATCACAAACTTATGCAACTCTTGAGACAATCTGGGCGGAGTATAATGTTTATGAGAATAATAATAGAGATGATAGAGATGAGCTGGAGTAGTGATGATAAATAAACATTTGGTGGTAATTGGTGGGGGAGCAGCAGGGCTTACCTGTGCAGGGTTTGCAGCAAAAAATGGTATGCGTGTTACCGTGATAGAGGGCAGAGAGCGTCCAGCGCGCAAAATACTTGTAACTGGCAAGGGCAGGTGCAACCTAACCAATAACTGTACGCCCGAGGTTTTCCTTAAAAATATACCCACAAACCCAAAGTTTATGTATAGCGCAGCATATGGCTTTACATCGCAACAAACTATGCAGTTGTTTGAGAGCTTGGGTGTGCCACTAAAAACCGAGCGTGGCAACAGGGTTTTCCCAGTGTCGGACTCTGCGCGTGATATTGTAGATGCATTGTTGCAGTTTTGCAAACAGGGAAATGTAGATATTATACACGACCGTGTAGCAAGCCTAGTTATAGAGGAAAATATTGCCAAAGGTGTTGTGACAGTTAGTGGGAAAACTATAAAAGCAGACTATGTGCTAGTAGCAACTGGAGGTCTTAGTTACCCAGAAACAGGTAGCGATGGCAAGGGCTATGAGCTAGCAAAACAAGCAGGACACACTATAGTCAAGCCAAAAGCATCACTAATACCTATTATATGTGCAGAAAAGCGTGAATGTAGTGAGATGATGGGACTATCCCTAAAAAATGTAACACTTAGCCTGTACGAAAAGGGTAAAAAGAAACCACTCTTCTCTGATATTGGCGAGATGTTGTTTACTCATTTTGGGGTATCGGGGCCACTTGCACTGTCAGCATCTGCATATATGAAAAAAGATTTACAGAGCTATAAAATATATATAGACTTAAAACCTGGGCTAACAAAAGAGCAACTAGACACAAGGCTTTTGCGTGATTTTGAAACAAATAAAAACAAGAGCTTGGGGTCTGTGCTAGGGTTATTACTACCTAGGGCTATGATTGCACAAATGGCTATTTTTACTAAAATACCAGTGGATACCAAGATAAATGCAATAACAAAAGAGCAGAGAGCACAGCTAGTAGAGGGGATAAAGGCCTATACACTGAATGTTGTTGGTCTGCGCCCTGTGGAGGAAGCTGTGATAACAAGTGGCGGTGTTTCTGTTAAAGAAATTAACCCAACCACTATGGAATCTAAGCTGTGCAAGGGGCTATACTTTGCAGGTGAGGTTATAGATGTAGATGCATTCACAGGTGGCTTTAACCTGCAAGTGGCTTTCTCTACAGCATTTTTAGTAGCAGATGGCATGGTGGAATAGTTACTTAAATTATATTAAACGGCAGAATGGAGCAAAGGAAATGTTAAATATAGCACTGGACGGGCCTGCAGGTGCTGGCAAGAGCACACTGGCAAATGCTCTATCAAAAAAATACTCACTTATCCATGTAGATACAGGTGCGCTATACCGTGCCGTTGGGTGTTATTTTTGTGAGAATAAGCTTGATTATAATGATGCAAGCCTAGTAAATTCACAGCTATGTAATATTGATGTTAATATAAAATTCGTCGATGGTGGGCAAAAAGTATATATCAATGGTGCCGATGTTACTGACAAGATACGCACACAGGAAGTGGCAGCAGCTGCCTCGTCTGTGTCTGCTATACCACAAGTTAGGGCATTTTTACTGGATTTGCAAAGAGATATAGCAAAGAAAAATGATGTTATAATGGACGGCAGAGATATAGGAACAGTTGTGTTGCCGAGTGCACAGCTGAAAATATTCGTTGATGCAACGGTGGAAACCCGTGCCGCTAGACGATATAGGGAGCTTCGTGAAAAAGGTGTGGACACAACACCGCAGAAAGTGCTGGAGGAGGTTACAGCACGTGACCACCAAGACAGCACCAGAGATGTAGCACCGATGAAACCAGCAGATGATGCACTGATACTTGATACTACAAAGCTAACTTTTGAGCAAGCGGTAGAGAGTATTTCTGATATAATAGATAGAATAAAAGCAAGAGGTGAAACGTAATGATGCCGTTCTATGCCGTGGCAAGGTTTGTGACAAAGGTAGCATATCTTTTACTATATCGTGTAGAATATATAGGTAGGGAGAATATACCGCAGAGTGGTGGTTATGTTGTTGCGTGCAACCATATATCACTGGCAGACCCCTTGTTTGTGGCGCATGGCATCAATAAGCGACAGGTGCACTATCTTGCAAAAACGGAGCTTTCTAAAGGCTGGTTTATGAAATTTATCATGAAGAGCCTAGGCACTATTCCTGTAGACAGGGGTAGTAATGATGCAGGTGCTATCAATGCTGCAGAGCAGGCGCTTGTAGATGGTAAGCTTGTGGGGATTTTCCCAGAGGGCACAAGGAGCAAAACAGGTGAGCTGGGCACAGCGAAGGCAGGGGTTGCACTCTTTGTACGTAGTGCAAAAGCAAATGTGTTGCCGTGTGCAGTTATATGTGATGGTAGACCACGTTTTTTCAAGAAGATTACTGTAAAATACGGTAAACCTATGACATACCAAGAACTGTTCTTGAGTGGGGAGAAAACAGCATCACTAAGACAGGTAGCAAACAAAGTAATGGAGAGCATTGCACAGATTATAGACTCGGAGGAACAACAGTGAGGATAGAAACGGCGAAGTCCGCTGGGTTTTGTGGTGGGGTACAGCGTGCTGTAGATATGACAGTGGAGCAGGCGAAAAAACGTGACAATGTTGTAGTCTATGGCGAGCTGGTGCACAACCCAACTGTTGTACAGCAGATGGAAGAGCTGGGCGTGCGCACAATAGATAAGCTAGAGGATATGACAAAAGATGATTTTGTTGTTATAAGAGCACATGGTGTACCGAAATGGGTTTATGAATATTTTGATGATAATGGTATAGAATATATAGATACAACTTGCCCACTGGTGAAGAAAGTACACAAGATAGCAGAAGAAATTCCAGAAGATGCAATAGTGTTTATGACGGGCGACCCGACCCACCCAGAGGTAGTTGGGATAGCAGGCCACTGCAAAGCACCTATAAATTACATTCAAAGTTCATACCAAACGGAGAATTATATAAAAGTTTTTGGTAATATTGTTGAAAATGACATCATTTTACTGTCTCAAACCACCTATAATATAGTAGAATGGAACAAATGCGAAAAAAAATTAAAAAAAGTGTATACAAATATAAAAATATTTGATACAATATGTAGAGCAACTATGATACGACAACAGGAGGCTATGGAATTATCCTCAAAAGTGGACAGTGTTATAGTAATAGGTGGGCGAAACAGCTCAAACACACACAAGTTGTTTGATATATGCAAAGCCAATTGCCACACAGTTATGGTAGAAACTGCAGCGGAGCTTGAAAACTACCACGAGTTGCTGAAAGAGCAACAATTAATTGGAATTACAGCAGGTGCATCGACACCTGATTGTATAATTAAGGAGGTTCAACAACAAATGAACAAACTAGAAAACATTAGCAATGACATGAGCTTTGAGGAGATGCTAGAGCAATCTTTCAAAAGTACATATAATGGGGAGAAGGTAACAGCTATCGTTACTGGTGTTAAACCAAACGAGATATCTGTTGACATCGGCACTAAACATGCCGGATATGTACCGCTAAATGAGCTCACAGACGACCCAACACTAAAATCCAGCGATATTGTTAAAGTAGGCGATGAGCTTGAACTGCTTGTTGTTCGTGTTAACGATGTAGAGGGCACAACAATGCTTTCTAAGAAAAGACTGGACGCTGCTGCAGGTTTCGAGAAAATCATGACAGCTGGCGAAACAGGCGAGCTACTAACAGGTAGAGTTACAGAAGTTATCAAAGGCGGCCTACTAGTACAGAGCAATGGCGTGAAAATATTCGTGCCTGCATCTCAGTCTGGCGTACCAAGAGACGGCGACCTAAACCAACTACTAAGACAAGAAGTTACTTTCAAAATACTTGAGACAAATCGTCAGCGTCGTCGTGCACTAGGCTCTATAAGCGTAGTAGCTCGTGAGCAACGCAAAGTTCTTGCAGACAAGTTCTGGGAGAGCGTAGAAGTTAACAAAGAGTACACAGGTGTTGTTAAGAGCATCACAAACTTTGGTGTATTTGTTGACCTTGGCGGTGTAGACGGAAGAATCAGCCTAACAGACCTTACATGGCTACGCGTTAAACACCCATCTGAGATTGTTTCTATCGGTGACAACATCACAGTTACTATCAAAGATATAAACACAGAAGAGAAGAAAATCTCTCTTGTTTACAAAAAGACAGAGGATAACCCATGGGAAGTTATCAAAACTCAGTACCAAGTGGGCGATGTAGTTTCTGTTACAGTTATGTCTGTTACTGCATTCGGTGCATTTGCACAAATCATCCCTGGTATAGATGGTCTAATCCACATTTCTCAAATAGCTAACGAGCGTGTAGAGAAAGTTTCCGACAAACTAGCGGTTGGCGATGTTGTAGAAGCTAAAATTACAGAGCTTGACTTTGAGAGAAGACGTGCTAGTCTTTCTATCAAAGCACTACTACCTGAGCCAGAAGTTTCTGAAGAAGCTGATGAGGTAGTAGCAGTTGCAGAGCCAGTAACACCTGCTGAATAATAGTAAAAAACTGTATGACTGTATATATGTTGCCGTTGTAAGTTTGCACTGTTAAAAGGTATTGGCACGAACTAAAAGACAATGTATTTTGATGTATTTTTAATCTTTATATAGGTTACTGATTTGCCAAGCTTTTTGTAGCGATACACTATTTTCGGTGTTGGTAATCAAAAAACAATGTTATTTTCGTGCCTTATCTTTTATTAACAAATGCAAACTAGGCACATATACTACAGTCTTTTTTCATACAGGCGATAAAATTGTGAATGTGCAAAGAAGGGGGGAGATGTAATGTTCGATAAACTGAATTTATATAGGGTGGTCTGCTTTCTTACTCTCTTATTCAGCGCTGCACCAGTAGCTGCAATCTATTTTATAGACTTCACCTACTTTTATATGTGGGCAGCTATATGGGTTGTGGTAGCCATCATTGTTATTGTTACTACACACCTAATAAGCCGTAATAACCACAAGTTTTATAACACAGTGCGCAATGCTATTTTTGGTATCCAGCGTGAGGCACTTACAAAGTTTCCACTTCCTACGCTTATAGTGCGTGAAAACGGTGAGATAATCTGGGAAAATGAGCTGTTTGTAGATAGTGTTTTTGATGGAGAAGAACATTTTGCTACAGACGTTACCGACATGATACCTAGCATAGATTTTACTATGGAGCGTTTCCCAGAGGGCTACAATGTTCTCCTAAACAAAAAACAATATACATGCTATGTTGTTCGTTCCCAAAAAGACGAAGAAACAGCGCTTATGCTGTACTTTGTAGATGACCACTACTTAAAAACATACACAAAGGAATTTTTTGACTCCCGACCATGGGTGTTGCTAGTGCTTGTAGATAACTATAGCGAACTTTTTGCCAACACAAAAGAAAATGAGCGTGGCAAAATAATGGGTGACATAGAGAGTATAGTCGAGGATTTCGCAGAGAGTAAACAAGGCTTGCTACGCAGACTGGATAAAGACAAGTATCTGGTAGTAATCGAGGAACGCTATATGAAAGCTGTAATGAATGAGCGTTTTGAGATATTGGAAGATGTAAAAAATGTAGAAACCGGAGGAAGAATGCCGGCGACTATTTCTATAGGTGCTGCAATGAAAGAGGGTAGCCTACACGAGAGTGAGGCTATGGCAAGGGTGGCGCTGGATATGGCACTGGGCCGTGGCGGTGACCAAGTAGCAGTGAAAACAAAGACAGGCTATGAGTTCTTTGGTGGTATAAGCAAGGGTGTAGAAAAACGTACAAAAGTACGTACACGTATAGTTGCGAGTGCTCTTAACGAAATGGTAGAGCAGAGTAGCAATGTGCTTATCATGGGGCACAAATATAGCGACCTTGATAGTCTTGGCTCGTCCGTGGGTGTTTGTTCGGCACTAAAACATGTAGATAAACCAGTGAATATAGTGCTAAACACTAATACTTCTCTTGCTTTGCCACTATATAACCACATAATAGAAGAACCAGGATACAAGGATATCATAATCAGCCCAGAGGCAGCACTGGATTTTGTTAGCGAAAATACATTACTTATTATTGTAGATACTCACGTTAAGAGCTTGGTAGAGTCACAAGAAATATTCGAGAGATGCAAAAGTGTCGTTGTTATCGACCACCATAGAAAAAAAGTGGACCATATAGATAATGCGCTTATATTTTACCACGAGCCAAATGCGTCGTCTGCGTCTGAGATGGCAGCAGAGCTTGTGCAGTACTTGATGGAAAAACCAAAGATATCCAAGCGTGAGGCAGAGGCAATGTTATCTGGTGTTATGCTTGATACCAAGAGCTTTAGCATTGGCACGGGTGTGCGCACCTTTGAGGCAGCGGCATTCCTGAAAAAAATGTCAGCAGATACTATAGAAGTACGCAAATTATTCTCCTCCAGCCTGGATAACTATCGCAATAAGTCCAAGATTATTAGTGGGGCAGAAACATATCGCCACTGCGCGGTTGCTATAACAAATGAAACATTTGATGATATGCGTATAGTTGTGGCACAGGCGGCAGACGAGCTACTGAATGTAAACGATGTACTTGCCTCTTTTGTGTTCTATAACACAAATGGAATAACAAATATATCTGCACGTAGCTTGGGCAAGGTGAATGTACAGGTAATTATGGAGAAAATGGGTGGCGGTGGTCACCAAATGATGGCAGCAGTACAGTTGCAGGATACATCTCTTGAGATGGCAAAACAACAGGTGCTACTAGCTATTGATAATTATATAGAAGAAAATATGAATATTAATAAATCTTAAATATCGTAAGGGAGACAGACAAATGAAAGTTATACTTAAACAAGATGTAAAAGGCAGTGGCAAAAAAGGTGAGATGATAGAGGTTGCTGATGGATATGCTAATAACTTCCTTATAAAACGTGGGCTTGCTACTGCGGCTACTAGCCAAGCAGTGACAGAAATGAAAAACAAAGACGCATCTGTTGCACATAAACAAGCAGAGGAGCTAAAAGCTGCACAAAATGCTGCTGCTGCTATAGAGGGGAAAACTGTAAAGCTTGTTGCAAAAGCTGGTAATGGTGGCAAATTGTTTGGCTCTGTTACTGCTAAAGAAATAGCAGAAGCTGTAACAAAACAGCTTGGTGTAGAAACCGATAAAAGAAAAATAACACTTGATGTAGATATAAAAGCTTTCGGTTCTTACACTGTACAGGTGAAATTCCATGCGGGTGTTGTTGCTAATATATTTGTAGCGGTGGGTGAAGCCTAATGGCAGAGCAGTATTATCCACCTGCTGATAATATGTATGATGCAGTTATGCCATATAATTTGGAGGCAGAGCAGTCCGTGCTGGGTGCGGCGATTATAGATGCTGGTAAAATTCCAGAGATAATGGAGTTTATAAGGCCAGAGTATTTTTACCGTCAACAACATGCAGACTTGTACGCCATGCTTGTTAGGATGTTCACAACAGGCATAACTACGGATACAATAACTATACTTGATAATGCAAGGCGTGAGGGTATTTTTGAGAACGATGAGGACGCAAAAGTATACATCACACAACTTGTACAACTTGTTCCATCCACTGCAAATGTCACTGCATATGCAAGGATTGTGCAAGAAAAGTTCTATCTGCGTAGCCTTATTGTTGCATCTAGGGAGATTATAGACACAGTGCAGGACGGCAGTGCTGACGCTACAGAAATGCTGAACTTTGCTGAGCAAAAAATCTATGATATTAGGCAGGGCAAAGACACAGGTAGCATAGTGCACATCAACAAGGTGCTGGTAGAAACATATGACCAACTGCAAAAACTAGGTGGTGAGGATCGCAAAGATTTTGTTGGTACACCTAGTGGCTTTAGTGGGCTGGATAGCTACACAACAGGTCTAAATAAATCTGACTTGATACTGCTAGCGGCACGTCCTGGTATGGGTAAAACTTCGTTTGCGCTAAATATTGCGTCGAATGTTGCCGTGCGTGGTAAAAAGCCAGTAGCTATTTTCTCACTAGAGATGGGTAAAGAGCAGCTAGCACAGCGTTTGCTATCATCGGAGGCAATGGTGGAGTCACAGAAACTGCGTACAGGCAATTTGTCGGAGGATGACTGGGTGAATATATCAAAAGCGACTGGTATACTTGCGGCATCACCGATATATATAGATGACTCAACAGGTGTAACAGTTGGTGATATAAAAGCAAAACTGAGGCGAATAAAAGACTTGGGTCTTGTTATCATCGACTACTTGCAGCTGATGACTACTGGTAAACGTACCGAGAGCCGTGTGCAAGAGGTATCGGAGATGACACGTAACCTGAAAATCATGGCAAAAGAGCTAAATGTTCCTGTTATTACGCTGTCACAGCTTTCTCGTAATGTAGAGAGCAGGGCGGACCATACACCTATGCTGTCCGACTTGCGTGAGTCCGGCTCTATAGAGCAGGATGCCGATATAGTTTTGTTCCTAACCAATGACGCCTACTATAACCGTGATATGGAAGATAATAGTAGTGCGCAGTGTGTTGTAGCAAAAAACCGTCATGGCTCTACAGGTATAGTAGACCTGTACTGGAATGCTAAATTTACAAGATATAGCACTAGAGCCACTGTCCCTGAAGGTAGTGAGGGGTAATAAATGCTGATAAAAACTGTCGAGAGTACCATACAAAAATATAATATGATAGAAGATGGTGACACTGTAGTGGTGGGGCTATCTGGCGGTGCAGACTCTGTTTCGCTACTATATATACTTGTAGAACTGCGTAGTAAGCTACATATAAATTTGCAAGCTTGCCATGTAAACCATATGCTACGTGGTGCAGAAAGTGATGGCGATGAGGCTTTTGTGGCAGAAATGTGCAGTAAGCTAGATGTACCACTGACTGTCTACCGCTTTGACACAAACGAGCGCTCTGCTTTTTTGGGAAAAGGTGTGGAAGAAACTGCGCGCTTGGCACGTTATGAGTACTTTGCACAGGCAGCTGGTGACAACAGCAAGATAGCTACAGCTCACACACTTAGTGACTCGGCAGAAACAATGCTTTTTAACCTAATGCGTGGCACAGGTATCAAGGGGATGTGTGGCATACCATATATCCGTGATAATATTATCAGGCCTATGAGGGACTGCACAAGGGAAGATATTGAGAGCTATTTGCATGGTAAGGGCGTAAGCTATCGCCATGATGCTAGTAATGATACTGACGACTATACACGCAATTTTATCAGGCATAATATTGTCCCACAGATGAAAAAACTAAATCCAGCACTAGAAACTACGCTTTCTCGCACTATGATACAGCTAGCCGACCAGTGCAAAATGACCGAGGATATAGCAAAAAGTATAGGTGTGAACAGTGATGGCTCGTTATCTATAAAAGACCTACAACAACTGCCACAGCCTGCAAGACGCTTTGTGCTAAAGGATATTCTAGAAAAGCAAAGTGCGAATATTAGCGAGAAAATGATACTATTAATGGAAAGCTATATTTTTGCAGAGAATGGTGCAGTGGAGATAAAAAAAGGCGTGCGATTTGTAGTAAAGAGAGGTTATGCAAAGGTTATAACCGATGTTTCGGCAATAGCACCTTTTAACATTAAATTCAACCTACCAACAGATGAAAAACCTGTTTTTATTGACATTTATCAGGGTAAAAAGCTGAAAGTATGTAAAATATTACAGTCATACAAAAAATTTGATGAAAAATTTTACAATATGTACTTAACAAATCTTGCAAGATGTGATAGAATAGCTGTTGAAGTTTTTGTTTGTCAACCAACACTGCAAGATTCTATGATGATACAAGACAAAATGCAGAAACTATTTTTTAAATATCGTGCTGGCACAAAGGGCAAAACAACGGGCGAGATATCCCGTATGCTAGTAGTGCATGATGATACAGGTGTGGTATGGGCAGAAGCTATAGGCACTGATGAAAACAGAAGACCAAAACAAAATGGCGAAGATATGTATTTTTTTGAATGCGTGGAGGAAAATAATTAGTATGGGTTTTTTTAACAGCGATGAAATTGAGAGCGTTTTGATATCAGAAGAAAGACTTGCTGAAAAAATAGCAGAAATGGGCAAACAGATAACAGAAGATTACCAAGGTAAAGACCTTGTAATTATTGGTGTATTAAGAGGCTCTGTTACTTTTATGGTGGACCTAATGAGGCATATAGAGCTACCTGTATCGCTGGATTTTATCTCGGTTTCTAGCTATGGCTCAGGCACTAAAAGCACAGGCGTTGTAAAGATAATAAAAGACCTTGACGACCCAATAGCGGGCAAAGATGTGCTTATAATTGAGGATATACTGGATAGTGGAAATACACTTACTTATCTTATGAATATACTAACACAGCGCAAACCAAACAGCATTAGGATAGCTACTTTGCTAGATAAACCAGAGAGAAGAACAAAGCCAGTAAAACCAGAATATGTAGGTTTTGTTATACCTGATGAATTTGTTATAGGATATGGGCTAGACTATAATAATAAGTACCGCAACTTGCCTTTTGTAGGCATTTTGGACCCAAAAGTTTATAGCTAAGCTATTTGCAGATACTAGCGGTTTTACCGTGAATATAAATCAAGACAGGAGTGAATTTCTTGGGAAGCAACAATAAAAAGGGGATATTAATCTACCTTATACTACTGGGTGTTTTGCTAGTGGTATCTTTGCAGGTGTTTAATATGGGCAATGTACAGAAACCCGAGGCATACAATGTTATTATCGGATATTTCGAGGATATGCAGGTAGAGGAGTATACACTGGACTTTGGTACGGGTGAGCTTACTCTACAGCTAAAAGAACAAGCAGAGCCAATAAACTATGATGTTCCTTATGTACCATATTTTATAGATGATACAGAGGTTTTTATAGCAGAGTATAATGAGCAGAATGCAGTGGAAATGGTGGAGACATGGGTACCGGCACAGCCAGAGTCTATTTGGTTTGCTATGATACCAACACTGCTAATGATAGCTGTTATGGTGTTCTTTTGGTTTAGCATAATGCGTCAGGCAAAAGGTGGCGGCAACCCTATGGCGTTTGGTAAGGCGAAAACTCGCACACCTAGCGACAAGGACAAAGTTACTTTTAATGATGTAGCAGGTGCAGAGGAAGAAAAGCAGGAGCTAGAGGAGATTGTAGATTTCCTAAAAGACCCTGATAAATTTAACAAAATCGGCGCACGTATACCAAAAGGTGTGCTACTAATGGGACCTCCCGGTACTGGTAAAACACTGCTTGCAAAAGCTGTTGCTGGTGAGGCTGGTGTTCCTTTCTTCTCTATCTCAGGTTCCGATTTCGTAGAAATGTTTGTCGGTGTCGGCGCTTCTCGTGTGCGTGACTTGTTCGAGCAAGCTAAAAAAGGCGCACCAAGTATCGTGTTTATAGACGAGATAGACGCAGTAGGTAGGCACAGGGGTGCAGGCCTTGGTGGTGGCCATGATGAGCGTGAGCAAACACTTAACCAGCTACTTGTAGAGATGGACGGTTTTGGTGCAAACTCTGGCGTTATAGTTATGGCTGCAACAAACAGGAAAGATATCCTAGACCCAGCGCTTATGCGTCCAGGCAGGTTTGATAGACATATATTTGTTTCTTACCCAGATGCAAAGGGTAGGGAGGAAATACTAAAAGTACACACAAGGAACAAGCCTATAGGCCCAGATGTTGACCTTAAAGTTATCGCAAAATCCACAGGTGGCTTTACTGGTGCAGACCTTGAGAACCTAGCAAACGAAGCTGCACTATTGGCGGCTAGACGCAACAAAAAAGCTATAACAATGTCAGAGATACAAGAGGCTACTATAAAGGTTATTGTAGGCCCTGAGAAACGCTCACACGTTGTTATAGAAAAAGAAAGACGCTTGACAGCAGTACACGAGGCAGGACACGCAATAGTAACTTATTTCTGCCCAACACAGGATAAAGTACATGAAGTTTCTGTTATACCACGTGGCTCGGCAGGTGGATACACACTTTCTCTACCAGAAAAAGATGTGATGTACAAGACTTTCCTAGAGATGAAAGAGGACCTGTGCACACTACTTGGTGGACGTGTGGCAGAGAGTATTGCACTTGGTGACATATCTACAGGTGCTAGCAATGATATACAACGTGTTACACAGCTTGCAACTGCAATGGTTACAAAATACGGTTTCAGTGAAAAGCTTGGCACTAGAGTATATGGCAAGAGCCAGAACGAAGTTTTCCTAGGAATGGATATCAACCAAGATAAGGGATACTCCGAAGAAACTGCGTCGCTTATAGATGATGAGATTAACGCGCTGATATCTGAGGCTTATAACAAAGTTAACAAGATACTGAACGAAAATAGCGACAGACTAGAGGAGCTTGCGCAGTTCTTGCAAAGGAACGAGAAAATCGATGGCGAAAAATTTGAGCGCTATATGAATGGTGAAGCAACTTTTGACGAAATTGAAGCTGAAATGGCTGAAAAAGAGGCAGAAGAAGAGCGACTTGCTAAAATTGCCGAGGAAGCACGCCAAAAACAAGAAGAGCGTGAGAAACAAGAAAAGGCAATGCGTGAAGAGATTGAGCGCAAAAGGTTGGAGCAAGAGGCGATAAATAATCAAACACCTCAGAACCCACAGGACGGCGACAACAATAGCCAAAATCAATAATATTTTAAAGGCGGGTAGTGTTTGTGCTATCCGTCTTTTTTGCAAATCTTAGCATAATGGCATTGTGCAGACTGTAAATTAGACATGCAAGGAGAAAAAGTATGATTTTTAGGAAAGCTACGCTCGAAGATATTGAGCAAATATCAGCCTTGAGGATAGCCCTGCTAATTGAAGAAGCAGCGAGTGAGGAAACCGATATAACAACCGAACTGCAAGAATATTTCCGTGGTGCTATGAGTGAAAATATGATAGTGACTGTGGCAGAGGAAAAAGGGGAAGTAGTAGCAACTAGCGCAGTGATTTTCCAGAAATACCCACCATCTTTTGCTAACAAACTGGGTATGCGTGCCTACATAACAAATGTATACACAAAGCCAGAATACAGGCGACAGGGTATAAGCAGTAGGCTTATGGATTTGCTAGTGGAGGAAGCAAAAACGAGAGGCGTGAGGCATGTTTGGTTGTGGGCAACTGAGCAAGGTGTGCCAATGTATAAGAAATATGGTTTTGAAGATTTGCAAAATTTCACTACTATGATTTATGAGCTGGACACTAATGAATAGCACTAATAGATGTTTAGACTAATCTACAAAAAAGCCTCTACACATACCCTGTGCAGAGGCTTTTATAGTTACTATCTATCTGTTTTTTTTACGAACTTATAGCAGTTTTCGGCGTGGTCGTTCATTATACCCACAGCCTCCAAATAGGAAAAACAGGTGACTGTGCCCATAAATTTAAAGCCACGTTTTTTTAGGTCTTTTGAAACCTTATCTGACAGCTCGTTTTTTGTTGTTACTCCATCAAATGGATTATATACTACTTTGTTATCCGTAAAGCTCCATAAATATTTTGCAAAGCTACCAAATTCCTCAACCACCTTTAAGTATGCTTTTGCATTTTGTATGGTGGCAAGGATTTTTGCTTTGTTCCTTACAATCTCCTTGTTATCAAGCAGTTCCATAATTTTATCTTCATCATAATTTGCTATTTTATTAGGGTCGAAGTTGTCAAAGGCTTTTCGGAATGCATCACGTTTTTTTAGTATCAATAGCCATGAGAGCCCACAGTGAAAGCTTTCTAGAATAAACATCTCGAATAGATGTGCGTCATCATGCGAGGGAACACCCCATTCATTATCATGGTAATCTATATATATTTGCGAATTTTCTAGGTTTGGCCAACTGCATCTTTGCATTTTTGTTTTTCTCCTAATCTTTATTTATGTACTGGCTTATATAGAAATTATACACCACAGGGGTTGTGTATGCAACTATGTTTGTGCTTTTATTAGTACTGAACCTTGCTATTATAGAGGGCGTATGTTAAAATTAACATCAATATATAGACATAACTAATACGGAGGATATATGATAAGATTTTTAGAAGAAAGAGACGCAGAGCAGTGTGCTACCATGTTGGAGGAGTTTTACTCTACTGATGCAGTTTCTCACCAAATACCAAAGAAGAATATACAGAATGCCATAGACGCAGTGCTAGCGAACAGTCCTTATATCAAGATACTTATTTGTGAGGTTGATGGGGAATATGCTGGTTTTTGTACACTTGCCTTTACTTTTTCGTGTGAAGCTGGCGGTATGGTAGTGCTTGTAGAAGATGTGTATATAAGAGATGAGTTCAAAGGTAAGGGATGTGGAACAGCTATTTTTGAGTTTATACATTGCCAGTATGATGACAAGGCTAAGAGGTACAGGCTAGAGGTTGCAGAGAATAATTTGTCGGCTATTAAGCTGTATGAAAGGCTGGGTTTTGAGCCATTGCCATACAAACAGATGATTATTGACTTGTAGTATATTAGTAGTGAGGTGTGGTGTATCAGTGGGATATATCACATCTTTTTTACACTGTGGCAGAGCCTCTTTTCTGATATTTGTAAAAAAAGGCTTGACAAATCATGTTTTTTATTATATAGTATTAATTAGTTAGAATTAACTAACTATAACTGTTGTGTCTGCAACAGTTTTTTATAGGAT
>CAYJFF010000032.1:18716-25572 GCA_964369345.1 uncultured Oscillospiraceae bacterium | reverse complement strand
AGAACATAGTTTATCTGTCATCATTATATGTAAAACTAAGAAAATGGTTAAAAGCTATAGCTAAATATATGATAAATGTTGACATTCTGCGCGCCTATAGATATAATATTCATTATGGGATAAAAGCGCCGTTAGGTACTTGGTGCTTTTGTATGATGATTTTCTGAATATAATTTACTATAAGGAGCATATAAACAATGAAATGGACAGGACTTAACGAGATAAGAGAAAAATATTTGAGCTTTTTTGAGGGCAAGGCACACACACGCCTTGCATCTGCGCCACTTGTACCACAGGACGAAGCTAGTCTGCTACTAATAAACAGTGGTATGGCACCACTAAAGAAATACTTTATGGGCGTTGCTACACTGCCAAATGGTAGCAAACGTGCAACAAGTTGCCAAAAATGTATACGTACGCCAGATATTGAGAATGTTGGTAAAACAGCGCGCCACGGCACTTATTTTGAGATGCTGGGTAACTTCTCTTTTGGTGATTATTTCAAAGAAGAAGCTACTACTTGGGCGTGGGAGTTCTGCACAGAGGTGCTAGAGCTACCAGTGGATAGACTGTATATATCTGTGTTCCACGAGGACGACGAAGCATATGATATATGGACACAGAAACGTGGTATAGACCCTGCACATATGGTGCGCATGGGTCGCGAGGATAATTTCTGGGAGATTGGTGCTGGTCCATGTGGCCCTAGCTCCGAGATTTATTTTGACCGCGGTGTGGACAAGGGCTGTGGTAGCCCAGACTGTAAAGTAGGCTGTGAGTGTGACCGTTTTGTAGAGTTCTGGAACTTGGTATTCACACAGTTTAATAGCGATGGAAAGGGAACATACACACCACTAGCAAACCCCAATATTGATACAGGTATGGGTCTTGAGCGTCTTGCTTGTGTTATGCAAGATGTAGACAATCTTTTCGAGGTAGACACAATAGCAAATGTTATGAGCCATATTTGTAAAATAGCTAATGTGACTTATAAAAATGATGCAGTTACTGATGTTTCTATACGTGTAGTGACAGACCATATACGTTCTACTACTTTCCTTATTGGTGATGGTGTTGTGCCACAGAATGAGGGTAGGGGATATGTTCTGCGCCGTCTACTACGTCGTGCGGCACGCCATGGCAGACTACTGGGTATTACAGAGCCATTCCTATACAAAGTTTGTGAGACTGTTATAGGTGAGAATACAGCTGCGTACCCAGAGCTTGTAGAGAATAAAGATTATATAGTAAAAGTTATCCGTATGGAGGAAGAACGCTTTGCTAAAACAATAGATGCAGGGCTTGAGATATGCAAAGAGATAATAGACAAGCTAGTTGCAGATAAAAAAGACGTTTTCCCAGGTGCAGAGGCTTTCAAGCTATATGACACATATGGTTTCCCAATAGACCTAACACGTGAGATTGCAGAAGAAAATGGTATGAGCGTGGACGAAGATGCGTTTGCAGCAGCTATGCAAGTACAGCGCGAGACAGCAAGAGAGGCTACAAAATCTGCTCTTGGTGATGCTGCATGGACGGAGGACGTACTAAAAGGACAAGATATTGCAACAGAGTTTGTGGGTTATAATGAGGTATGTATAGATACTAAGATACTTGCGATTATAGCTGATGGCAAGCTAGTTGATAGCATATCTGCTGGTGAGAGTGGTGCTATTATCCTTGCACAAACACCTTTCTATGCTGAGAGTGGTGGACAAGTTGGTGACACTGGCTGGGTAAGCCTTGGTAATGGTGCAAAATTTGCAGTTACAGACTGTAAAAAAGCATCTACAGGCCACTTTATGCAAATGGGTGTAGTAGAGAGTGGTATGCTGTCTACTGGTGATAGTGTTTGTGCTAGTGTAGATATGAATAGAAGAAACGCTATAATGCGTAACCACTCCGCTGCACATCTGCTACAGAGCGCACTTAAATCTGTTCTGGGTGACCATGTGCATCAGGCTGGCTCATACGTTGATGAAGATGTATGCCGTTTCGACTTCTCTCATTTCTCTGCTATGACATCGGACGAAATAAGCAAAGTAGAAGAAATAGTAAATGATATGGTGCTATCTGCACATATAGTAACAGCAAATGAAATGTCAATAGATGAAGCTAAAAAGCTAGGTGCAACTGCACTGTTTGGCGAAAAATATGGCGATACTGTACGTGTTGTAGAGATGGGTGACTGCTCACTGGAGTTCTGTGGTGGTACACATGTCAGCAATACTGCGAATATCGGTATGTTCAGGATTATAAAAGAATCTAGCGTTGCAGCTGGCGTGAGAAGAATAGAAGCAACAACTGCAAAAGGTGTGCTAGCTATGATGGCAGAGCAAGAATCTCTACTACAAAAGAGCGTTGCAGCACTAAAAATAAATAGCCCTGCAGAGCTACCAAGTAAACTAGCGGCTGTAGTAGCAGAGCTAAAAGCAGCAGAGAAAGCGCTAGCACAAGCAGAGCAAAAACTTGCTACAGCAAAGCTTGCAAACCTATGGAATGATGCGCAAGAAGTAGGCAAGTTCACACTTGTAGTAGCAAACCTAGAGAACACAAAAACAGATATTCTGCGTACAATATGTGATGACCTACGTAGCCAAAAACCAAACGCTGTTGTGGTACTAACTGCACAGAACGATGGTAAATGCACACTATGTGTAGGCTGTGGCGCTGAGAGTGTAAAAGCTGGTGTGCAGTCTGGCAAAGTTATAAAAGCTGTTACAGCTATTACAGGTGGTAACGGTGGCGGTAAGCCAGAGAGCGCTATGGGTAGCGTTGCTGATATATCAAAAATGGCAGATGCTCAAAATGCTGTTGTAGAGATGCTAACAAATATTTGATTGTAGAGGAGTGCACATATAGTGATTATTATAAAAAATGCACATATGCTAGATGTTACAGACCTTGTATATAAAGATGTGGATATTCTAATAGATGGCACAGTTATAAAGGAGATAGGCACATTTAACATTGCCGATTACCCAAACTGTGAGGTAATAGACGCAGCTGGCAGACTGGTTACTCCGGGTCTTGTGGATTCCCACTGCCACGTGGGTATGATGGAAGAAGTAACAGGCTGGGCTGGTGATGACACTAACGAGATGACTGACCCAATCTACCCAGAGATGCGTGCGATAGACGCTATTAAGCCACACGATGAGGCTTTTGAGAATGCTATGCGTGCTGGTATCACTACAGTTGTTACAGGCCCTGGTAGTGGCGAGGTTATTGGTGGTACATTCTGTGCGCTAAAAACTTATGGCAAGACAGTAGCAGATATGTGCTTGCGTGAGGAAGTTGCGATGAAAGCAGCACTTGGCGAGAACCCAAAACGCTGCTTTGGTATGCGTAGTGGCAAGCTACCGTCCACACGTATGGGCAGTGCGGCACTACTACGTGAGTCACTGACAAAAGCACGTATCTATAAGGAAAAACAAGATAAGTATAAAGCGAAGATTGCTGCTGGTGATGTAGATGCCACAGAGCCTGAGTTCAATATGAAGTGGGCGAGCTTATCACGCGTGTTTGATGGAATGATTATGAAAATCCATGCTCATCAGCAAGATGATATTGCAACTGCTATAAGAATTGCAGAAGAGTTTGGTGTGAAAATAACTATTGAGCACTGCACAGAGGGTTACATAATTGCAGACTACCTAAAAGAAAAAGGTGTGGGTGCTATAATAGGGCCACTAATGACTAATAAGAGCAAGATAGAGCTGCGTAACAAGAGCTTTGAGGCTGGTGCTGTACTGAAAAATGCAGGCGTGCCATTTGCTATTATGACTGATCACCCTGTTATACCACTTGAGCACACACTTGCACAGGCAGCTGTGTTTATTCGCCATGGACTAACAGCAGAAGAAGTGCTACAGGCGCTTACTATAAATGCGGCAAACCTAGCAGAAGTTGGCGACCGTGTTGGTAGTATAGAAATAGGTAAAGATGCAGATATTGTTATCTGGTCCGGTGACCCATTCCATTATCTAACCAATGTTGATATGGTTATGATAAATGGCAAAATAGTATAAAAAAAGCTGTTGGCAGAGTTACCCAGTATAGCATCTGGGTATTTTGCTAGCAGCTTTTTGTTTGTGATAATGTCAATATCCTTATACTTTTCTAGCGTATATACCTAGTATTAAAGTTTGTTTGATAGTATAATTAAAAAAATTTACACAATAATGTAAAGAGGTAGAATGTTATGAAACATCAAATCGTACTCGATAGACCTGCTGGGGCAAAAGACTGGGCAGAGGGGCTTTTTATAGGCAATGGTAGGCTTGGCGCATCCATACTGGGTGCTGTAGCTAATGAGAGCATACCACTGAATGAAGAAACAATATGGTATGGTGCACCACTGGCAAGGGATAACACAGATGGTATTAATCATATCGAGGAAATCCGTAGTCTGCTAAGAGCAGGAGAGATAGAAAAAGCGACTTTCTTAAACAGAATGGCGCTAAATTCTACACCTAAATACCTAACACCATACCTACCAGCTGGTAACTTGGTTATAGACTATTTTGATATGAAATGCGATGCAGATAGCTATAAAAGAACACTGGATATGGACAATGCCCTTGTTACTGTTGATATTAAAGCAGGGGACACAGTGCAAAAGAGAGAGTATTTTGCAAGCCGTAGTAGAAATGTTATAGCTATACGCATTACATCTAATAAGCCAATAACACTATCTGCATCACTGAACAGGCGTCCATATGAGGGTAATAACGAGAAGATAGACAACAAAACTACAGCTATGTGGGGCCAGTGTGGTGTTGGTGGTATAAGCTATTTTGGTGCTACACGTATAGTAGCAAAAGGTGCAAGTGTAGGCGCTATGGGTGGCTACATATACACAGAGAGTGCAGAAGTAGTAGAGCTATATACCACATATGGCACAGACTTTATGACTGATGCAGACTACAGGGCAAATTGCCTTGCAAGACTGGATGTAGCAGAGGAGCTAGGTTTTGATGCTATGTATAATGAGCACCTTGCAGAGTGGAAGGAGCTATATGATAGGCTGGATTTCTCTCTTGATGTCCCACAGCCAGAGGAAACCTGTGATATTCAGCTAAAGAAACTGCGTGAGGGTGGTGACGAGCGTGCTCTTTGCGAAAATCTATTCCATTTAGGCAGGTATCTGATGATATCAGGCTCTACAGACTGCCAGTTACCAACAACACTACAAGGTATATGGAATGGTAGCTATACACCATCTTGGGAGAGCAAATATACTATAAATATCAATACAGAAATGAACTACTGGCCAGCAGAAGTCTGCAATCTGCCAGAGTGTCACGAGGCATTGTTCAAATTTGTAGAAAGGCTGACAGAGCGTGGCAGGGTAACAGCAAAAACATTGTATGGCTGTAATGGCTTTGTGGTGCATCATAATACCAATATTTGGGCAGAAACAGCAGTGGAGGGTATACCGGACTCTGCCCCTTACTGGCCTATGGGTGGTGCGTGGCTGTCACTGCATATGTATGAGCATTATTTGTTTACAGAGGATAAAGTTTTCCTAAAAGAGCGCGCACTGCCTGTTATGGGTCTAGCTATTGAGTTCTTTGCTGACTATCTGACTGACGGTCCAAATGGCACGCTAATCACAGGTCCGTCGCTATCACCAGAGAATACATATCGTTCTTCGATAGGGCAAGTAGGGGCGTTATGCATGGCACCAACAATGGATAGCCAGATACTGTGTGAGCTTATGGGAGCATATATCACAGGGTGTAATGCAATAGGCGAGAGAGGTGCAGTACAGGATAAAGCAGAGGAGATACTGTTACGCTTACCAAAAACAGAGGTTTCTACAGATGGCAGGATAAAAGAATGGCAGGAGGAATATGAGGAAATCGAGCTAGGACATAGACATGTGTCACATCTGTTTGGGCTACACCCAGGCACACAAATAACACAGAAGGACACTGAGCTTTTTGCAGCAGCAAAGAAAACTCTGCAAACACGCCTAGCAAACGGTGGTGGACATACAGGCTGGAGCTGTGCGTGGATAATCAATTTCTATGCAAGGCTACAGGACGCAGCATCCGTGCAAAACTATCTGCGTAAGCTGCTGGGTAGCTCCACACAGGACAATTTACTAGACTCCCACCCGCCTTTCCAGATAGATGGTAATTTTGGTGCGACAGCAGGCATTGTGGAAGCTCTTTGCCAGTCACATACTGGTGAAATACATCTGCTACCTGCACTACCACAGAGCTGGCAGTCTGGCAAACTAACAGGTGTTAGGCTACGTGGTAATATTGGCATGGATATATACTGGAGTGGCGGTGAGCTAGAAAGAGCTATATTAACAGCTGCTACAGATAAAGATATCACTATAAGGTATGCAGACAAGTCCATGGCAGTTTCCCTAAAAGCTGGTATAGCACATACCATTAGCACAAAAGATTTTATATAAAAATACGACAGAACAGAGGGTCAAGGCATTGCCTTGACCCTCTGTCTATATGCTTTTATAATAGTTTTTCTTTCCACTCTGCCTCTTTAAAACCGATTACAACAAAATTATCAGCAATAATTAGTGGTCTTTTTACTAGCATACCATCAGTTGCGAGTAGGTGTAACTGCTCGTCCTCACTCATATCTGGCAGCTTGTTTTTTAATTCCATAGACTTATAGATAAGTCCGCTAGTGTTAAAAAATTTCTTGAGGGGGAAGCCACTCTTTTTGTGCCACTCAGATAGCTCATCAAAAGTGGGGTTATCTACTTTGATATCCCTCTCGCTATAGACAATATTATTATCATCAAGCCACTTTTTTGCTTTTTGGCAAGTACTACATTTGGGGTAATGAACAAACAACATTTTGCTACCTCCATTCA
>CAYJFF010000032.1:0-18616 GCA_964369345.1 uncultured Oscillospiraceae bacterium | reverse complement strand
AAACTATTCACCTAGTACTACAACAGGCCATTTGCCATCGCAATACCCCGGTATATCTGCTACGTGCATAGTGCCTATCAGCAGTTTGTTTTGGCTTTTTTCACCATCAATAAAGTTAAGGTATGGAACAGAGTCGCTAGAGTTTCCGTGTGGTATTTTGGTTACAGATGCTATAGTAAACTCATCTTCGCTATCTAGCTTTGACCATAGAACAATCTTATCACCATGTGGCACAACTATATCCAGCCTATCACCAACACGCTGTACATCTTTTACATTCCACATATCACTGGAGATTAGCTGGGTTTGCCAAGCTCCATCTTTGAAGACAGCTACAAATAAGCCATGCTCATTTTCATCACGCTTACCATATACTAGCAGTGGGTTACCATCTGCATCATACTGTGGCACAGGTGGGTATGTGGAGTGACGGTATTCGTCAACAGAAGATATGCTACCCTCAAAAGCCATACAGCTATCAGTCATAGCTGCAAAATCGACTACATCTCCTATCAGCTTACCATCTGGGGTGTAGCATTTATCGTCGCTGGGGTAGAATAGCACACAGAATGCCCCCTTGCCATAATATGCATGTTTAGCACCACCCCACATAGTATAGCTTATGATAAATCTATCTGGGAAGCGGTCGTTAGCTGGCGCAAAAATCACGCTGGACTGGTAAACTTCATCAACTTTATCAGGTGTTTTTTTGCCACTATCTATCACATCACGTGGTGCAGTCCAAGTATCACCATTATCAGTAGATTTTACAAACCTTAGAGGCCTGTATGGATAGCTAATCTCTTTGTTTTGTGAGTAGAAAAAATAAACTGTACCATTGTACATAATGGGTGCTGGATATGCGTTTTGGTCATCATTTATCACTATGCGTTGCCACTTGCCAGTAGCATCTTTTTTTATTAGGTATGCAAGCTTAGAGTGTATGTGATATATGATTAGTGGCTCACCGTCTGTGCCCTGTATCATAGTAACATAGTCGTGGTATTCCCACCTACCAAAAAGGTCGCATTGCCATACAAGCTCAGGTGCAGACCAGCAAGACAAAGCATAGTCGTAGTATGCAATATAAATATCCATGCCTTTCTCGTTCCAAGCAATATATGTACGATTTTTGACGCTGTCATAGTAGCCCTCACCCAGTGCACGTCGGCACGCAAAAGAGCCATTGGAGGATAGCAGTGTAGCTTTAAGAGGGTTCTTTTCCTCCATATAGTTTTGTGTGTTGATATCGTTTAGCATTTGTTTCTCCGTCTATTATTATTTTATATTAATATCAATTTCATCGCCTATTATATCATTGCTAGATGCTCGTAGTGTTACTTTACCTGTTGTAAACCTGCTCTGGACTATAGCAATTGCACGCCCACCATGGAGCTTGCGGTGTGGGTGTTTATCATGCTCGTGGCTAATGTGGTTACCATTGCCGACACCAAGTATCTTGCCGTCTCCCACTAGCTCAAAGCTAACAGCTATCTCCGAGTCTGTTACCTCTACACCATGCTCATCTAGCACAGTAACAGCAACTACAGTGCAGTCACTACCGTCTGATAATAGCTCTGTTTTCTGTGTAGATAGCATTAGCCTATGTTCTTTACCCGCTGTTTTTAGTGAGCATCTTGCTATTTCTTCACCGTTCTCATATGCTATTGCCAGTAGCTCACCTTTTTCGTATGGTACATTCCAAAAACCTCTATCCAGTGGTTGTTTTTGTTGCTTTCCAAGGGACTTACCATTTAAGAAAAGCTCTACTTCTTTGCAGTTTGCCATAGCATATACCTTTATCAATGTGCCTTCTTCTTCAAATAAATTCCATGATAATGGCATAAGAGTAATGATTTTTTCTTGTGTCCAATAAGCCTTTAGGTAATTTGCCCAAGGCTTGAAAAAACCACAATAGTCTATAAATCCATAGGAGGAAACTACATTTGGGAAACGGTATGGAGAAGTTTCGCCACGATAGTCAAAACCAGTCCATAAAAACATACCACACATATGTTTTTGCCCCTCAAATGCCTTTAGAGCCTCTTCTGCATTCTCTCCCCATATGGGGTGTCCATCTCCATAGCAGGTGACATTTCCTTTGTTTTCTTCATTTATCCACATAGCGGTTTTTATATTAACGTTGGAGATTTTATCCTCTCTGCGCTCCTTGTGCATTTTGTAAACTCTGGTGTTATACACAGATGCAATCTCAGTGTTAAAAAAGCACATCTTGGGGAAAGCTTTGTGTAGCTTTTTGGGGGAGTCGAAGTCACGTAGCATGAGGTAATTAACACCATTGACATCAAATGTAAGCCCCAGTTGCTCATGTTTTTCTATAGCAGCCATATAATTTGCATTTATAGCTAACATATATTCACGTGTGTCATCATATTTTTGTCCATATCGTCTCATTTTGCCAAGTACACGAATACCTTTGTCTTTGCCCTGTAGCGATGCTTCTTCATTACCAAAAGACCAAATGAACACGGACGGATGGTTTCTGTCACGTTTTATCATATCAATAAACAGGCTCATAGATATGTCGGATACAGCAGGCCATCGATTTTCGTCCATTACTAATATGCCTTTTTCATCACATACATCTAGGAAAATAGGCGAGGGTGGGTTGTGTGAGCAACGATATCCATTTACGCCCATTTCTTTCAGCTTATCAATCTTGTACTCTATTATCGAGCGGTTGAGTGCGACACCAACACCTGCAAAGTCATCGTGTCCACAGGCACCCTGTATAAAGAAAGGTTCGCCATTTAGCAACATACCCACTTCTGCATCAAACTCTATCTTTTTTGGCGCAAACCTAATTTTTTGTGTATGGGTACCATGTTTTGATGTAAGCGACAACACAGCAGTATACAAATGTGGATTTGTGGGATGCCACAGCTCGGCATTTGCTATGGATAACGGGGTGGTAAATATAGAGTGTTCTATAGCATTTATACTAGCATGGTATGTAGTTGTGGATACTTTTTTATCACCATCATAAAAGGCTATATCACAGTCAAAGTCACAACATTCGCTATTAATATTATCAATTTCCCACTCCACTAAAAAATCAGCGTTCTTTGTGGTAAGGTCTACATTTTGTGTTTTTATAAATATACTATTATGTGCGAAAGAAAGCGTAGGTACTATAACAAGGGACACATCTCTGTAAATTCCACCGCCTGTGTACCACCAACCCTCAAGCTCAGAGGCATCACAGTATACTGCCACAGTACTCTCTGTGCCATAATTTACAGCCTCAGTAATTTCTACGCTAAATCCCATGAAACCACCTAGCTGACGAGCGACAATGTCACCATTGACCCATACCTCGCAGTTACGATAGACACCATCAAAATTTAGAAATACTCTGCTCCCAGCAACATCTTGTGGGAGAGTGAAACTTTTTCTATACCAGCCATGCCCAAGCTCCAGACTGCCAATCTGGAAAGGAACAGAAGATGTAAAAACAGATTTTTCAATAACAAAATCATGTGGAAGCTCAACGCTTTGCCAGTCGCTATCATCATAGTCGGGGAGAGCATAGTCGAAGCTTGTAGCCTTTGTCCATTTGGTCATTAAAGGTGAGTTGCCAATGTCAAACCCTGCATCTTTGGACTGAGTAAGTGGCGGTGTACCGTCATAGAATTTCCAACCAAAATTAAAGTTTTGCTCTTGATTTATTAGCATAGAAGTCCCTCTCTTATTCCACATTTTTATTTGGTGAGCTGCTGATAGTAGGTGCATAAGAATAAATTTGCTAAACATAATAGCTATAGGGGTAATGCTTATTTGTGTAAATGCACATATAAGCATTCTACTGCTTTTTATTATGGTTGTCAAGCGTACAATTTGTGAAATTTGCACTCATTTTTATTGGTGTTGCGTAAAAATAAGTATAAAGAGCTGTGAAAAGTGGTGCGAGCATAACCCACAATACCAAAAGCGTTAACTATGTTAGTTTCTGTCAAATACAGATGCAAGATGGTTGGGGACAATGGATTTCTTTGCCACTGAATAGCCATTTCTCGCCCTGTTTTGTGAAGATAGTAATAGTATCACTATGTTGGTTTGCTACAAGAATAATATTATCGCAGACTGCAATATCTCGTGGGCTCTTACCCATACAAGGTATGATATCAATTAGTTTTAGCAGGCCGTTATCAAGAATTTTATAATGTGCAATGCTATCGTCACCCCTATTACTAACGAATAGATAATTGCCATCCGGTGATAGTTTAATAGCAGCACAACTGCTGGCTATGCTCTTGTCCATTAGTGTGGATATTTGTTGCAGTAGCTGTTTTGTTTGTGTGTTGAATACCAAAATTTCGTTGCTAAGCTCACAAGCTACATACATATAGTCAGTGTTGTGTTCGTGCTTACCAAAAACTATATGTCTGGGGCCACAGCCAGCAGTCACAGTAATATCTTTGTCGATATTTGCCGAAAGTTTGTTGGATATGACGCTGTAGTTTTTAATCTTATCAACTCCCAAATCTACCGCCCAAAGAGAATAATCATTGACATCTAAGCAGGTATAATGTGTATGTGCAGAGGTCTGGCGCTCAGGGTCAATGCTATTGCCACTTATAGTAGTAATATCTGCCAATGTAAGCTGAGTGGGTGAGGGGGAAGTGGTGAATGTGCTTACACTTCCAGTGCCATAGTTGGATACATACACCATTTCTCTAGCGTTGTCATAGAGTATATGGCATGGATATTCTCCGTTAACCTTATGTGATGGCGATTTCTCCATTGTACCGAGGTCGAGCATTGCGACACTAGCGCCGATATCGCTATCTGGGAAGACAGTTTCTTCCACAGCAAAAAGCCTGTTGTTTACCTTGTCGATGGCAAGATATGACGGTGCTTGGAAACCTTGTACTGAGAAATTCTCTGTGATATCTAGTGTATTCGTATCTAATGTATATGAAAATATAGATTTCTCGTTATAACTTGCATATGTTCCTATAAAAAAGGTGATTTTATTCATTCTTTCCTCCGTTTGACAAACTTCATTTTCTATAATAACTTTATATCTATATACATTTTAGCATAGAAACAAAAAAATACAACATTAACGTCAAAAATGGTTGTTGGGACATTGTAAAAAGCTGGATACTTGTGTATACTAATACTAGATAGACTAGAACTCAAGACAGATTAAAAAGGAGATGTAATGATATGCAGGGTAAGATTATACTGAATTTAGCCATTAGTCTAGATGGTTTTATTGCAGATATTGACGGTGGATATGACTGGATAGTAGGTGATGGTGATAGGGCGCTTAATACTGACAACAAGTTTGATTTCAATGACTTTCTTGAGGAGATAGACATTGTGCTTATGGGTAGTAAATGCTATGAGCAAGGTATGGCAGAGCCTTTTTCCACTAAAACTGTATATGTTGCTACTTCTCAGAGCCGTGAAGGTGGGGAGAATATCAAGTTTATAAGTGGCGACATAACAAGAATAGTAGCAGATGCAAAGGCAGTAGGGAAGAATATATTCTTGTTTGGTGGTGGACAAGTTATAGACCCGTTTATCAAGGAAGATATAATTGACGAATATATTATAGGGGTAATACCGACTATTCTGGGAGCTGGTAGAAAGTTATTCTTGGATAACAACCCAACTATTAGGCTGCACCTAGATGCATATACAATTGATGAGGGTGTGATGATACTAAGATACTCAAAAAAAGCATAGCATAGAAATATCCACTTACCTATAACTTCTAGGTAAGTGGATATTTTTTACAAAAAAACAGATAGCAGTGATTGTACAAGAATACACACTACTATCTGTTTTAATAAGTCAATAAATAGAAAATCTATTAATCAATTGTTCTAAACTTGCTACGTCTTACATAATGAGTATGTAGAACTTTGTGAGCGGTATGGCTACCAGGCTCTTTGAAGTATTCCTCGTAGATAGTTTTAAGAACTGGATTGTCATGAGATTTACGGAAAGTTTTTGCACTATCGTTCTTATAAAGAGCGCTAGCACGTAGAGTTTTAAGGTCTGTGAAGTTACGAACGCTTGCAGGTTGGATAGGTTGTCCACCACCGTTTACGCAACCACCAGGGCAAGCCATAATCTCGATGAAGTGGTAATTTTTCTCACCACGTTGTACAGCCTCTAGTAGCTCTTTTGCATTTTGTAGACCACTAGCAACAGCAACGTTAACTTCTAGCTCGCCAACTTTATAAGTAGCTTCTTTGATACCTTTAGTACCACGAACTTCGCCAAACTCTACAGGAGCACCAGTGTCACCTGTAATCCACTCAGCAGCTGTACGTAGAGCAGCCTCCATAACACCACCAGTAGCACCGAAGATAACTGCAGCACCAGTAGACTCGCCAAGTGGGTTGTCAAAGCTCTCGTCTGGTAGGTTTACAAAGTCTATACCAGCACGGTTGATTAGTTTTGCAAGCTCACGAGTTGTCAAAACAGCATCTACATCATAGATGTCCTTGCCAGCAGCAGCTTGATCATCTCTACCACGCTCGAATTTTTTCGCTGTACATGGCATTACAGAAACAACATACATATCAGCAGGGTCGATGTTGTTTTTCTTAGCATACCAAGTTTTTGCGATAGCACCAAACATTTGTTGTGGTGATTTACATGAAGATAGGTTAGGTATCATATCTGGGAAGTAGTACTCACAGTATTTTACCCAGCCAGGAGAACAAGAAGTAATCATTGGTAGCGCGCCACCATCTTTAATTCTTGTCATTAGCTCGTTTGCTTCCTCTACAATTGTAAAGTCCGCAGAGAAGTCAGTGTCATATACGCCATCAAAGCCTAGACGGTGTAGGGATGCTGCCATTTTGCCCTCAACATCTGTGCCGATAGGCATGCCGAAACATTCGCCCAAAGTAGCACGTACGGAAGGAGCTGTTTGTACAACAACGTGTTTTGTAGGATCTTCGATTGCTGCAAGTACATCTTCGATAGCACTTTTCTCAGTCAAAGCACCAGTAGGACATACAGACACACACTGACCACAAGAGATACAAGAAGTCTCTGCAAGGTCTAGGTCGAATGCACAACCGATATTTGTATCAAAACCACGCTCGTTAGCGCCGATAACAGCAACATTCTGCCATTTGTCACATACAGCAACACAACGACGACATAGTATACACTTGTTGTTGTCACGTACCATATGCTCAGCAGAGATATCAATATCCCAGTTTGGTGTAAAACCTGCATATTTGTTGGAGTCAGAAACGCCAAGCTCAGCAGATAGTTTTTGTAGCTCACAGTTATTAGAACGCTCACAAGCTAGGCAGTCTTTATCATGTGTAGAAAGAACAAGCTCTAGGTTTGTGCGGCGTGCATCAAATACACGTTTGCTGTTTGTTGTAACTTCCATACCCTCAGTTACTGGATAAACGCAAGCAGTTACAAGGTTTCTAGCACCTTTAACATCAACAACACAGATACGGCAAGCGCCTATCTCGTTGATCTCACGCATATAGCACAGGGTAGGTATTGTGATGCCGATAGATTGAGCAGCATCAAGTATGGTTGTGCCTTCTGGCACGGATACGGATATATTATTAATCTTTAAAGAAACCATATGAATAAGTAGTACTGTAATGGAAATATCCAAATACAGAAACTACTGCCTCCCTCCTCTTATTTTTTGTAGATAGCGTTAAAGCGACATTTTTCCATACATACACCACATTTAACACATTTTTCTGTATCGATAACGTGTTTTTCTTTAACCGCACCTTTAATAGCATCAGCAGGGCAGTTTTTAGCACATAGTGTACAACCAACGCATTTGTCAGCTTCTACATAGAAGTTAGTTAGCGTTTTACATACACCAGCAGGGCAAGATTTGTTTGTGATATGCTCGACATATTCATCCCTAAAGAAGTTTAGAGTAGAAAGTACAGGGTTAGGAGCAGTTTGTCCTAGACCACATAGAGAGTTACCTTTTATAAAGTAGCATAGCTCTTCTAGTTTATCGATATCTTCTAGAGTAGCTTTACCCTCTGTTATTTTCTCAAGGATTTCTAGCATACGTTTTGTACCGATACGGCAAGGTACACATTTACCACAGCTCTCCTCAACAGTAAACTCAAGGAAGAACTTAGCAATATCAACCATACAAGTATCTTCGTCCATAACGATAAGACCACCGGAGCCCATCATAGAGCCGATAGCGATTAGGTTATCGTAATCTACAGGAATATCAAGATGTTGTGGAGGGATACAACCGCCAGAAGGACCACCTGTTTGTGCAGCTTTGAACTTCTTGCCGTTAGGGATACCACCACCGATTTCTTCTACGATTTCGCGTAGTGTTGTACCCATTGGTACCTCAACAAGACCAGTGTTGTTGATTTTACCACCAAGAGCAAATACTTTTGTACCCTTAGATTTCTCTGTACCCATACCAGCAAACCACTCAGGTCCGTTAAGGATGATACGAGGAATGTTAGCGTATGTTTCAACGTTATTAAGGATAGTAGGAACGCCCCATAGGCCTTTTACAGCTGGGAATGGAGGACGAGGACGTGGCTCACCACGGTTACCCTCGATAGATGTGATAAGAGCAGTTTCCTCACCACAAACAAACGCACCAGCGCCAAGACGGATATCAAGGTCAAAGTCAAAACCTGAGCCGAAGATATCTTTGCCTAGTAGGCCAATCTCGCGTGCTTGGTCGATAGCGATTTGTAGACGATTAACAGCGATTGGATACTCAGCACGAACATATACATAACCTTGGTTAGAGCCGATAGCATAAGCAGCTATAGCCATAGCCTCGATAAGTACGTGTGGGTCGCCCTCTAGTACAGAACGGTCCATGAACGCGCCTGGGTCACCTTCGTCAGCGTTACAGCAAACATATTTTGTGCCCTTTGGTTGTGCAGCTGCAAATTTCCATTTCATACCTGTTGGGAAACCGCCGCCGCCACGGCCACGTAGACCAGAGTCTGATATTGTTTTTATAACATCGTCAGGTGTCATTGTGCTAAGAACTTTACCAAGAGCAGAATAACCATCATATGCTATGTACTCGTTGATGTTCTCAGGGTCGATAACACCACAGTTGCGTAGAGCAACACGAACTTGTTTTTTGTAGAAATCTGTTTCGTCAAGGCTCTTGATTGTGTCGCCCTCTACTGTTTCTTGGTAAACAAGACGAGTAACGATACGACCTTTTACAAGGTGCTCGGAAACTATTTCTGGAATATCTTCTACTTTAACCATGGAGTAGAAAGCGCCCTCTGGGTAGATAACTACGATAGGGCCAAGTGCGCAAAGACCGAAGCAACCTGTTTTTACAACTTTTACTTCTTTGTCAATGCCAGCAGCATTAATTTCTGATTGCAAAGCGTCAATAATTTTTTCGCTGCCTGAGGAGGTACATCCTGTGCCGCCGCAGACAAGTATATGGGAACGATACATTTGTTTTCCTCCTTATATTAATTTAGTTGTGTGTATTTTGCTAGAATATCGTCTACGTCTTCTACTGCAAGTCTACCGAAAACATCTTCGTTAACAGTAAGTACAGGTGCAAGACCGCAAGCGCCGATACATCTACAAGCTTCTAGAGAGAATTTACCGTCAGGAGTGCATTCGCCACCTGCAATGCCAAGTTTTTCACTTAGTTTGTTGTATACATCGCCTGCGCCTTTTACGTAGCAAGCTGTACCAAGACAGACAGAGATATTGTACTTGCCTTTTGGGTTAAGTGCAAATTGAGAATAGAAACTTGCAACACCATAGATTTTTTCCATAGATATGCCAGTTTTGTCGGAGACAGTTTCCATTACCTCGATAGGTAAGTAACCATAAATCTCCTGTGCTTTTTGCAGGATCATCATCAAAGAACCAGGCTCGTCTTTTAGCTCGCTAATAACAGCAAGTAGCTTGTCGGACTGTTCTTTGGTGTCTTTAAAAGGGATACTACTAATTTTGTTCGCCATAGTTTAACTCCATTTCTGCTGAAAACAGCGTTATATGTAAGCTGAAAACCAGCTCAAAAGGGTAAGAAAATATAAATTTTCACCCTATCTCCGATATTGTAACATATTTAACAATCTTTGACTACAAAAAACAATCACTTTTTCATAAGTTTTACATTTTCTACATTTTGACTAACTGCTGGGACAAAAAAGGTAGAAAAACAAGATGTTTTATCTAAAAACGTCTTTGTGATACATTGGTTATGTCATACAAAAGTGCTAAAAAATGTACAAAATGACTATTTTTGATAGTGGATAGATATCTCGTAAAAAGTATACTAAAAAGGTGTTGTATCAGTTGCGGACAATTATTATTACAAATTATTTTTTATACTATTCCCAAACAGCCGTCGCTTGCAACAGATATGATAGTAGCTTGCTGTATTTTGCCAGATAATGGCTCTAGAGAGCTTACAGAAACAGGTGTGTAGTTCTCGGAATATCCTGTATAATTACCGTCGGTACTGCGTTCCTCAAACAATACATTGACTTGCTCACCCACCATTTTATTCAAAAAGGCAGTGCGTAGCTCACTGGCAGTCTTGGATAGCTCGGCACTACGTTTTTTCTTTGTAGCACTGTCTACCTGCCCAGACATCTGCGCGGCTTTTGTGGCACCACGTGGTGAATATGCAAAAACGTGGATTTTTGAGAAACCAACAAGTCGTGCAAAATCAACAGACTGCTGGTGCTCATCATCTGTCTCTCCTGGGAAACCTACCATCATATCTGTAGTTATAGCAGCAGTGGGGAATTGCTTTTTAATTTCGTGAACAACTGATAAATAGTCCGCTGTAGTATAGTGCCTGTTCATACGTTTTAGCACAGTGTCGCTACCGCTTTGCAATGAAAGATGGAACTGTGGGCAAAAATTTGCAAGCTGGCTCATAGCGCTGATATCCTGCGGTGATATGGTATCCGGCTCTATGGAACCAAGACGGACACGCTCTATACCAGTCGTTTCACAGGCGATGCGTACGGCATCAACAAGTCTTACATTCTCTGGTAAGTCCCTGCCATATGCAGAGAGGTTAATACCAGCTAGAACCACTTCTTTGTATCCAGAAAGCCCAATTTGTGTAAGCTCCTTTTTTAGCTCCATAATGGGTTTGGAGCGCACAGGGCCTCTGGCTGTTGGTATTATGCAGTAACTGCAAAAATTCTCACAACCATCCTCTATTTTTATAAAAGCACGTGTCATTTCACTAAAGTCACTAGCGCTCATACTCTCGAATTCTTCGCCCTGTGTATGCTTAGCAATAGCTACCACTCGCTCACCAGTTGCCATATACTGCTTGACAGCAGTGACTAGCCCTGCTCTATCTTTGGAGCCTGTTATTACGTCTGCTTCTATTATGCTCTGTGCTTCTTGGGGGAAAGCCTGTGGGTAACAGCCAGTTAGCGCAACAACGGAGTCTGGGTGCTCTCTGCGTATTTTGCGTACAGTTTGGCGTGTTTTTCTGTCACCCTCTGCTGTAACAGTGCATGAGTTCACTACATAAACTTCTGCATCATCGCTGTTCTCCTCTACAAAGCCTTCGTTTGCAAATTTCTGCATCAAAACCTGTGTTTCGTAACGATTAACTTTGCAGCCCAGTGTGTAAAATTTAATCCTGTTCAAAATTGCCTCCTAATTAACTAACAAACACCTATAAAATGGTGTGTACAAATAGCAAAATAATAACATGAACACCTGTTTTTGTCAAATTCTATAGTTATTATAGCGAGTGGGATTTTATGTAGAATTATACCTAAATTCTACCAGCAAAAACGAAACTATATTAATTCAATATTATAGTAAATGTTTGGGAGCAGTTATGAGTGCCACAAAGCACAGTTTTGCACAGTATTTTCATTATTGCATTGACATTTAATATTAAATCTGATAAAATTTACGAAACTGAATAATCGCCAAGTGCCTTTGAGGTAGGACTCAAAGGAGAATAGGGAATCGGGTTAGAGCCCCGAACGAATTTTTTTCGCTGTATGTGCTAGTATACTACTCGTTGACAAATAGTCAGTCACTGGGAAACTGGGAAGGCAGAGAGTATATGTGAAATTTATTTCAAAAACACGAGTCAGAAGACCTGCTTGAGCTAAATACTGTAATTTTTTTATTACTACTATTGCTTACTAACTGTGGCCGTTTATTCAGGTTGCAGTTTTTTATTTTAAAGGAGAAGAAAGATGAAAAAATTACAAGCATTATTACTGGTAGCCCTAACCCTAACTGCGTGCAACACCAACCCAGCAAGTGAGAGCGTGCCAGCAAACCCTGTTTCCTCCACTAGCCAGTCACAAGTGGCACCACAGCCAGAAGAAAATGAGCCGACTTATCCACGTGAGGTAACACTGAGCGACGGAACAATATTCTCGCTAGAAGAAAAGCCAGAAAAAGTAGTATCACTCGTATTTGGTACAGATGAAATGATGCTGGACCTTATAGACACTGAATATATAGTAGGTGTTTCTGGTAAAGATGCAGGCACCCCGTATATGGCGGCAGACCCAGAAGATTATAGTGACATTGCAAAAGTAAATGACAATCCAGAGGTGCTACTAAGCCTAGAGCCTGATTTTGTTATTGGCTCTAGCTGGGTTTCTAGCGATTTAAAAGCAATCCTAAGCGATAGCGATATCCCATTTTATGGATACACTACACCAAAAACAATGGAGCAACAAGTTCAGGTAATAAAGGACCTTGGGTACTTACTAGGTGATGATGAAAAAACTGATGCACTTGTTCGGGACTTAGAGGCAAGAATAGATGCTGTCAAGACAATAGGGGAGAGCATAGCAGACGAAGATAAGGTTAAGGTTATGGCGTATAATATGCACGGTAGCTCAAACTCTGGCAATACCATCTTTGATGACATGGTAACGCTTGCTGGTGCAGTGAACCTAACAGCAGAGGCAGGGCTAACTGGAAATGCAGATATCTCAAAAGAGCAGATAGTAGATATGAACCCAGAGGTGATTATTTTGCTGGCATGGGCGTCTGATACTGATGATGATTTTGAGGCGTTTGCACAGCAATTATTAGCAGATGAGAGCTTGCAAACTGTAGATGCTATAGCGAATAACAGGGTATATGTGTCCATGGATAACTCTATTACCAATGTATCACAGTTTGCAGTAGATGGCCTAGAGTTTGTAGCGAAATCTTGTTATCCTGAGCTTTATTAATATTATTTTAGCACTAGACTTGAGATTGAGGTAGTATTTTTGAAAAAAACTTACTTATTTATAGCATTGACAGTTACACTTGCTGTTTTGTTTGTTGTAGCACTAGCGGTAGGCTCTGTCAATGTTCCGCTGGAAAATGTATTTGCAATTTTTGCTAATGAATGGTTTGGAACTAGCTATGAGGTTCCGCCATCTCAGGTGAACATAATATACAACATTCGCTTTCCCAGAGTTCTCTTGACTGTGCTAGTTAGCTTTGCACTATCAATTTCTGGCGCAGTAATACAAGGTGTGTATAAAAACCCAATGGCAGATACTGGCGTGCTAGGAATATCCAGTGGTGCAAGTTTTGGTGCTATTCTTGCTATATATACAGGGCTATCGGCGGTGAGTATCTATGCTATGCCGTTTTTGGCAGTGCTTGGTGCGCTTGCTACAGCGTTTGGTGTGTTCTCTTTTTCTAGCAAACAAGGGCGTGTGCCAATCATCACCTTGGTGCTGGCAGGTATTGCAGTTAGCACTTTTTTAAGAGCACTTGTTTCCTTGATACTTACATACATGGACGAGGGAGAGATGAAAGAGTATCTGTTCTGGTCTATAGGTAGCTTGCAGTCCACGCTTTGGGAGCATGTTTTCTTGGTAGTTATTCCTATTTTGCTAGGTGTGGCGTATCTAATCTTGCGTTCTAACGAGCTTAATATATTGATGATGGGTGAGGAAGAAGCGCAGTCTGTGGGCCTAAACCCCTATAAAAGTCGTAAAAAGTTCCTGCTGGTGGCAAGCATTGTTACTGCTATGTCTGTTTGTGTTAGTGGTAATATCCAGTTTGTGGGGCTAATCGTTCCGCATATTGTCCGTTTGCAAATCGGTGCAGATAACAAGTACCTGTTACCAGCAACTGCTCTGGTAGGTGCGATATTTTTGCTACTATGCGACCTAGTGGCGCGAACTTTGATTTCACCTGCTGAGATAGCCGTGGGAATAATTACCGCTATGATAGGCGCACCATATTTTCTGTATCTGATTTATAGGAATAGAAAGGAGCAGGTAAGATGACAGAAAGTGGATTGCACATAAAAAAACTCTCTTTTAGCTATGGTAGCAAGAAAACACTACATGATATTTCTATTGATGTTCCCAAAGGTAGCTTTTCTGGGATACTTGGTGCTAATGGCTCTGGTAAAACAACGCTACTAAAATGTATAAATGGCATACTCTCCGGTGATGGCGAAGTTACTATTTCTGGGCAGAAAAAAAGTAGTTGTAGTGAGCGTGAGTTTGCAAAACTGGTGTCACTGATGAACCAAAATACTAACCTTGATTTTTCGTTCACTTGTAAGCAAGTGGTGGAGTTTGGTAGGTATCCATACTGGAAAAAAGGTTTTTGGGGAGCAAAAGGTGATGACGCAATAATTACAAAAGCTATGGTAGATACTGGAACGTTGCAGCTTGCAGATACCTCTATTACCTGTATTTCCGGTGGTGAGCGACAGAGGGTGTTGTTTGCAAAAATATTAGCACAAGACACAGATGTTATTTTGCTGGACGAGCCAACTGCAAATCTGGACATATACTACCAACATCAGTTGTTTAGCTTTGGTAAAAACCTAGCAGCCCAAGGAAAAACAGTCTTAGCAGCTGTGCATGACTTGAACTTAGCACTGCATTTTTGCGACAATTTTTTTCTTCTGGATAAAGGCAAATTAATATCACAGGGCAAGGCAGAAGATGTTTTTTTACCAGAAAACCTAAAACAGGCATATAATATTGATACTATTTTATATGAAAACCCACACCTGCCACGTCTGGAAATTGCAGTGATTAATCAAGACTGAGTTTATAGTATGATTGAGTGCTTTTTGGAAGTAAAAGAGGTTTGCTAATGACAAAACTTGATAGGTTTTTTTGGTGAAAGTGCTAATTTTTTCTTTTCTCTTTAAAAAGAATTGTGATTGTGTTATAATTGTTAGACATGAATAATATTTACTTTATAAGGAGTGTACACATGAAAAGACAACTAGAAGGCAAAAATGAAATCAGCAAAGAGCAAATAAAAGTAGCTATGGACTTGGCTACATCTCAAGTAATGAAAAACTTACCTGAGTTTACAGACAAGTTTCAGATAAATAATAGTGAAAATGGCTTTTATACCCCTAGCGAGAATACTACTTGGACATCTGGTTTTTGGACTGGTGAGATTTGGCTTTCTTATGAATATACACAAGATGAGGCCTATAAAATAGCAGCAGAAAAACAAGTAGAGAGCTTTAAAGTGCGTATGGACGAGAAAATAGAGATAGATAACCACGATATGGGATTTTTGTATTCACTATCCTGCGTTTCTGCGTACAAGCTAACAGGCAACGAAACAGGTAAAAATGCGGCAATAGCAGCAGCAGATTACCTAATAACAAGATTTAACTCAAAAGGTGATTTTATACAAGCTTGGGGACCTATTGGTGACCCTAATAACCAAAGGCTTATCATTGACTGCCTGCTAAATATGCCACTACTATACTGGGCAACAGAAACTACAGGCGATACAAAGTATGCTGAGATAGCTACAAAACATATAAAGACTACAATGAAATACATCACTCGTGAAGATAGCTCAACATACCATACTTTCTTCTTTGACCCAGAAACAGGCGAGCCACTAAACGGTGTTACACATCAGGGCTATAAAAACGACTCTGCTTGGTCACGTGGACAGGCTTGGGGTGTTTATGGCATGGCGCTTGCATATAAGTACGTAAAAGACCCTGCATATATAGAGCTTTTTGAGCGTGTTGCAGACTTCTTTATTGACCACCTACCAACAGACCTTATACCATACTGGGATTTCACATTTACAGATGGTTCGGACGAGCCACGCGACTCCTCTGCGGCAGTAATCGCTATTTGTGGTATGCTAGAAATGTCCAAGCACCTACCAGCAGAGAAAGCAGAGTACTATGTATCTACAGCTAAGAAAATGTTAGCTGCAGTAGCAGAGATATGCGCTATTGGTGACTACAGAAAATCCAATGGTGTTATCAATATGGCTACATATGCACGCTCTTCTGAGTTTAACCCTTGTAATAACCGTGGACTAAACGAGTGTAATACATGGGGCGACTACTTCTATATGGAAGCACTAACTAGACTGCTAACAGACTGGAAGCTTTACTGGTAATTAGTGAATAAAACTTAATATTGCACCATAAGGGCACTGAACTTGACATTGGTTGGGTTTGGTGCCTTTTTTATATATTCATTAATCTTATAAAATGTGATAACTGATAGCTAAAACTTGCTTTTTGTTGTCTAGACAACGGAAAAACCATTCCTCATATATTATAATTTGATTATAGTAGCAATATGGTTGTTTTTTCTAATATAGGGAAAATCTGCTTATAAAAGTAAGTGCAGGCATAACCTGTCTGAAAAACGTATATTTGATGTATTATTTCAGGTAAGCGACAAATGATATTACTAAAATGGAGGAATGAATTATGAAAGAAATGTTTTGTTTTCAATGTCAGCAAACAGCACATAACATAGCTTGTGAGGGAAAAGCAGGTGTGTGTGGCAAGAAAAATGATAGTGCAAATTTGCAAGACGAGCTGACTGGCGCATTAATAGGGCTTGCACGTTCTTTGGAGGGGAGCACTTCGCCTACAGAGGATACAGCAAGAATTGTGATAGAGGGGTTGTTCACCACTGTAACAAATGTAAACTTTAATAATGACACACTGGAGAAAGCTATTGCAGAAATAAATGAAGAAAAGAATAGGATAGTGCCAGATTGTGGGAAATGTACTGCTACTTGTGGCAGAAACGATAAATTTGATATGGCAGAGATTTGGGATGGTGATGAGGATATTCGCTCACTAAAATCGCTAATATTATTTGGTATACGTGGCATGGCAGCATATGCACACCACGCTATGGTTCTGGGGTATGTAGACGAGGAGATTAATAAGTTCTTTTATAAAGCACTTTTCTATTTAGGGTATAGTTGTGGAGCAGAACAGCTATTGCCAGTAGTCCTAGAAGTAGGCGAGTATAACCTAAAATGCATGGAGCTATTAGATAGGGCAAATACAGAGAGCTATGGCACGCCTGTTCCTACTAAGGTTTCTTTGTCTATCGAAAAAGGCCCGTTTATAGTAGTTAGTGGACACGATTTGCTTGACCTAAAATTATTGCTAGAGCAAACAAAGGATAAGGGTATTAATGTATATACCCACAGTGAAATGCTACCTGCTCATGCATACCCAAAACTAAAAGAATATGCACATCTCAAAGGTAATTTTGGTACTGCTTGGCAGAGCCAACAGAGCGAGTTCCACAATATACCAGCACCTATTTTATTTACTACAAACTGCCTAATGCCAGTGCGTGAGAGCTATAAAGATAGAGTGTTCACAACATCTGTAGTGTCATATCCAGAACTTGTGCACATAGGCAAGGGGAAAGACTTTACACCCGTTATTAACAAAGCACTAGAATGTGGCGGTTATAACGAAGACAAGGAAATGACAGGCATTAATGGAGGCAGGACTGTAACTACAGGTTTCTCACATGGTACAGTGCTATCTGTAGCAGATAAAGTAGTGGACTTAGTGAAAAAAGGTGAGATTAAGCATTTCTTCTTGGTGGGAGGATGTGACGGTGCGGCACCAGGCAGGAGCTATTATACAGACTTTGTAAAAAAATCGCCAAAAGACAGTATAATCCTAACACTTGCCTGTGGTAAATATCGTTTCAATGATTTGGATTTGGGGGAGATAGGTGGGCTACCACGTATTATGGATATGGGGCAATGCAATGACGCCTACTCTGCCATTAAAGTAGCTGTTGCACTCTCTGAGGCATTTGGTTGCTCTGTAAATGAGCTACCGCTATCTATGGTTTTGTCATGGTATGAGCAAAAAGCTGTTGCTATACTATTGACACTGCTACATCTGGGTATCAAGAATATATACCTAGGGCCAACACTGCCAGCGTTTGTGTCACCAAATGTGCTCAAGATATTAGTAGACAACTATAATATCTCTCCTACTAGCACAGCAGATGAAGATTTAAAAAAGATTTTGGGATAAAATAAATAGCCGCAATATATTCAACAGGCTCAAGCCATGCTATTAAGCTAGGTTTTAGCCTGTTGTTTTAGCTAATATCTACATAAACACGCAAGTGCAAAGTGTAAAATCACCGAAAATATTATTATGAAAGATTTATTATAAAAACATCTCTTTTTTTTTACATATTCTTATGATATAATATAAGAAAACAATAGTGATTATTAGTTAAGCCAAAGACTTACAATCCGAACACGCCTAACACATACAAATAATTGAGTAATGCTGTGTTATCCTCGGCGCGAATGATACAAGTACTGTTAACAATCCAGTATATATTTGAATAAAGAGTTTTTT
>CAYJFF010000031.1:0-26026 GCA_964369345.1 uncultured Oscillospiraceae bacterium | reverse complement strand
ATCCAAAGTAATCAAAAATTGTAATCATATCCACTCCTAAGACTAATATAAATAATCCACCCTATTATCATTAGCAAATCTAATATATGATAATGGTACCAGATACATCTTTTCTTGTCAAACAAAACCAGTTATTTTCATGTAGATAACATAAAAAGTGAACAATCGCGAAAATGTCACGCTTGTTATAGCGTTAAACAGCTTTTTGTTTAGTGTATTCTACCAAATGCAACAATGAAAAATTGTAGCAATGTAGAAAATTAATTTTTTTCCATACGCATATTGACTTAATTTGCGCTGAGTGATATAATTTACAGGACATATAAAAAGAACAGTTTAATTTTTTTTACAAACGGAAAAAACGTTTCGTTTTATTTGAAAGGAGTACACATAAATGGCATTGGTTACAAGCAAAGAGATGCTTTTGAAAGCACAAAAAGAGGGATATGCAGTAGGCGCATTTAATGTAGAAAATATGGAGATGGCGCAAGCTATAATATCCGCAGCGGAGGAGCTAAAAGCACCTGTTATGCTACAAACAACACCAAGCACAGTAAAATACGCAAGTGCAGAACTATACCTGGCAAATGTTGCAGCACTAGCAAGCAAAGCAACTGTGCCTGTAGCTATGCACCTAGACCATGGCTCTAGTTTTGAGGCATGTGCACAGGCAGTGCGTGCAGGATATACAAGCATAATGATAGATGGCTCTAAGCTACCACTTGCAGAGAACATAGCTATAACAAAAAAAGTTGTAGAAATGTGTGACGCTATGGGTATCCCAGTAGAGGGAGAGATAGGCCAAGTAGGCGGTAAAGAGGACGACCTAGAGGTAGAAAATGCTGGATATACAATCCCAGCAGAGGCTGTTGAGTTTGAGCGTGAAACTGGGCTGTCATCTATGGCAGTGGGCGTTGGTACAGCACATGGACTATACGCAGAAACACCAGTACTTAATACAGAGCTTATTAGCGAGCTAAATGAAAAACTAACAGTACCAATGGTGCTACATGGTGCGTCAGGTCTTAGCGATGAGGCTATAAGGGCGTGCATAACACGTGGTATTTGCAAAGTGAATTTTGCTACAGAGCTACGTATCGCATATTCGGACGGTATCAAAGAAACACTTGCAAACGACCCAAAAACTATAGACCCAAAAGTATATGGTAGTGCTGGTCGTGCAAAAGTAAAAGCGCTTGTTGCAAACAGAATAAAAGTATGTGGTTGCGACAATAAAGCATAATTATTTTTAATACATATTACTGTGTGGTTTTGCGCTGATATGAGCCCAAGACCGCACGTTAATAGTAGGATATAACGAAACGATACGCCTTGTAATTACTGATAGAACGGAGGACGGCAATGAGCAAATTGTTACTAGGTATAGATATAGGTACTTCCGCTTGCAAAGTAGCTGCTTTTGATGAAAATGGAAAAGTAGTTGCTGCTACCACTGATGGCTACCCAGTCTATTACCCACAAAATGGCTGGGCAGAGCAAACACCGGACGACTGGTGGGGCGCTGTGTGCCTAGCTATCAAGAAAATGATCCATAGCGAGCATATAGACCCAACGCAGATAGTTGGTATAGGTATAGATGGGCAGAGTTGGTCGGCTATTGCAATGGACCAAGAGGGCGATGTACTGTGCAATACTCCTATATGGATGGATACAAGAGCGGACGAAATATGCACCGAGCTTAATGAAAAATTTGGTGAGGATACATTCTTTGGCTGTAGTGGTAACCCACTAAAACCCTCATATACATTGCCAAAAATCCTCTGGTACAAAAAATATCGTCCAGACGTGTACAATAATACATACAAAATACTACAGTCAAATAGCTTTATTGCATACAGGCTGACAGGTGCTATATCACAGGATAAATCGCAGGGATATGGACTTGCATGCTATGATATGAAAAACTGCACATGGGATAAAGAGCTGTGTGAGAAGATAGGCATAAACCCAGAGTTACTACCAGATATATATGACTGCCACCAAGTAGTGGGCACAGTGAACGAAAAAGCATCAAAGGCGACAGGCCTGCCAGTAGGTATACCTGTAGTTGCTGGTGGTTTGGATGCAGCTTGTGGCACACTGGGAGCTGGCGTTATAGCAGATAGACAAACACAGGAGCAGGGCGGCCAAGCAGGTGGTATGAGCATATGCTCATCTGAGTATATAGCAGATAAAAGGCTGATACTTAGTAACCATGTAGTACCAGGCAAATGGCTACTGCAAGGTGGTACAGTTGGCGGTGGCGGTGCTCTACGCTGGTTCGAGAAAGAGTTTGGCGAAGAAGAAAGACAAAAAGCAGCAGCTAGTGGCACATCATCTTTCGAGGAGCTGAGCACGATAGCAGATGCTATCCCAGCTGGTAGCGAGGGTGTTATATTCCTACCATATATGTCTGGTGAGCGCTCGCCTATTTGGGAGCCAAAGGCAAAAGGTGTGTACTATGGGCTGGACTATGCAAAATCCCGAGCACATATGGCACGTGCAACTATGGAGGGTGTAGCTTTTTCATTGGAGCACAATTTGCAAGCTGCGGCAGAGGCTGGTGCTACTTGTGATAGCCTTGTGGCTATGGGTGGTGCAGCAAATAGCCTTGTGTGGACACAGATAAAGAGCGATGTTACAGGTAAAGAAGTTATAGTGCCATCATCGGACACTGCAACAACACTGGGTGCAGCAATACTGGCTGGAGTTGGCGTGGGTATGTATAGTAGCTTTGAAGAAGCTGTAGAAAAAACAGTGACTGTAATGCGCAAGCACACACCAAATATGCTAAACCATGAGATGTACCAAAAAATGTATAAGAAATACCTAAAAATATACGACAACCTAAGCGAGCTAATGAAAGATGATGAAAACTAATTTGCAAAAGCTCTGAACACATTTCAAAGTAATTGTTATACACAAAGATTGTTTGAGCATGCTCAAAAGCTCATGTACTTATGTGTATAATACTATTAATTATTGCTCATGTTCACGTGATTAATAGAGTGTAATAAAATAAATTTTGTGCCGACTGTGTGGGAGCGAGCCACTCGACGGCGGAATGGAGTATCAAATATGAAAGCTGCAGTATTATACGGTAACGAGAATATCAAGTTTGACGAGTATCCAACACCGGAGGTAACACCGGGCACAGTAAAAATAAAAGTGCGTGCTACTGGTATTTGTGGTAGTGATGTACCACGTGTGCTACATAATGGTGCACATTTCTACCCTGTAGTGCTAGGGCACGAGTTCTCTGGTGATGTAGTAGAAGTGGGCGAGGGTGTAACAAAAATCGCAGTTGGAGACACAGTTTCTGGCGCACCACTAAAACCTTGTATGAAATGTGACGATTGCCAAAACGGTAACTTCTCACTTTGCAAGAAATATAGCTTTATAGGTAGCAGGGAGCAAGGCTCTTTTGCAGAATATGTTGTTATACCAGAGCAAAACGCAGTTAAGTATGACGCTAGTATACCATACGAAACAGCTGCTATGTTCGAGCCATCTACAGTTGCACTACATGGCATACTTTGCAACGACTACAAAGGTGGTGGCACTGTTGCTGTGCTTGGCTGTGGCACAATAGGCATCTTTACACTGCAATGGGCAAAAATTATGGGTGCAAAAACACTTGTAGCGTTTGATATTGACGAGGGCAGACTAGCTCTTGCAAAAAGAATGGGCGCAGATGTTACTGTGAACACAAAAGATGCAGACTTTATGGAGCAAGTAAAAACACTAACAGACGGAAAAGGCTTTGACTATGTATTCGAGGCTGCTGGACACCCAGCTACTATGCATATAGCGTTTGATATTGCTGCTAACAAAGCACATGTTTGTTTTATAGGCACACCACATGTAGACCTTACTTTTACACAAAAGCAGTGGGAAAATATGAACCGCAAAGAGTTTAAACTAACAGGTAGCTGGATGAGCTTTTCATCACCATTCCCAGGAAAAGAGTGGGAGCTTACAGCACACTACTTTGCTACTGGCCAGCTAAAATTTGACCCCGAGTTTATCTACAAAACATATCCAATGGCAGAGGTGGATAAGGCGTTCGAGCTATTCAAAAACCCATCTCAAGTACACGGAAAAGTAATGCTGATAAACGACTAAATAAAAAGATAATAAAAATAAATAAAGAGGAGACACAGAAATGAACACAATTGATCCAAAACTAGTTCCACAAAAAACACTAAGAAACGGCGACAAAATGCCAGCAGTGGGCATGGGCACATTCGGCTCTGACAGATTTACAAGTGACCAAATATCAGAGGCTGTTTATGGTGCTATCAAAGCAGGCTACAGAATGTTTGACGGCGCATCCGTATACGGCAACGAAGTAGAGATAGGTGCAGTTTACAAAAAAGCAATGGACGAGGGTCTGGTAACAAGAGAAGAGCTATTCATCACATCAAAAGTTTGGAACGACAAACATGACGATGTTGTGGTTGAGTGTATGAAAACTCTAAGAGATTTGCAGCTGGACTATGTTGACTGTTACTTTATGCACTGGCCATTCCCTAACTACCATGCACCAGGCTGTGATGGCGACGCTAGAAACCCAGACTCTGTTCCTTTCTCTGTTGAGAAATTTATAAAAACATGGCGCCAGCTAGAAACACTGTACAAAATGGGCGTTGTTAAACACCTTGGTATGTCCTCTATGACAATCCCAAAACTAGAGGCTGTACTGCCACACTGCCACATTATGCCATCTACAATAGAGATGGAGCTGCACCCATCTTTCCAACAAAGAGAGCTACTAGAATACTGCGAGGCTAATGGTATTGCTGTTATAGGTTTCTGCCCAATTGGTAGCCCAACACGCCCAGACAGAGATAAAACACCTGACGACGTTGCTGATATGGAAATGCCATCCGTTGTTGCTGCTGCAAAAGCACATAACTGCCACCCAGCTGTTATTTGCCTAAAATGGGCTTATAAAAATGGTCATACTCCTATACCATTCTCTGTTTACGAGGCTGAGTATGTATCCAACCTAAGAGCAGCTATAGAGGACCCACTAACAGATGCTGAGTACGAGGCTATTTGTGCAGAAGATGCAAATTCTCGTTTCATCAAAGGCCAAGTTTTCCTATGGGAAGGCGCTGATAGCTGGGAAGACCTATGGGATGTTGACGGAACAACAAGAACATGGCTTAAATAATATAAACTGCTGTGTTATGAGCAGAAAGGAACATTAATATGCTAAAAGGTATACCAAATATTCTAGCTCCAGAGCTACTAAAGATACTTATGGAAATGGGACATGGTGACGAAATAGTGCTTGCAGATGGTAATTTCCCTGCATTTGCACACCCAGACAAAGTTGTTCGTCTGGACGGGCATAATATCCCAGAGATAATGGAGGCTATTCTAAGCCTTATGCCACTGGACCCATATGTAGAAAAACCTACTACTTTTATGGCTGTGCTACCAAATGACCCTTATGTACCTGAGATTTGGGACGTTTACAGGGAGATTGGTGCAAAGCACGAAAAAGACGGCTTGCGCGAGAATGCTATAAACAAATTTGATTTCTATGACCAAGCTAAGAAATCTTATGCGCTTGTAACAACTAGCGAAAAAGCGTTGTATGCAAATGTTATCCTTAAAAAAGGCGTTCTATAATTACATATAGCTATTGCAAGGCCCAGTATCTGCTCATGGTAGATGCTGGGTCTTTTTTTAGTATTGCCGACAGAATTTCCACAGACAAACACAAAAACTGTGGAAAACTAGCCTGTATGACAACTAACACGTAGATTATAGATATTAGCTATAATCTAGGCTGTATTTTGTGGAAAAATAAAAAAATAGACACATATTAAGATATATAGATAAAAAAGTGGGCTAAAAGATGTAAAAATTTATAGTGTAGTTCTTGTAATTTTCACATTTTTTTTATATACTTATATTTGTATAAGTAGTATTCTGGTTAAATGCCGTCAGGAGGAATAATGTTATGTTGGAAAAAGTAGATTTGAAATACAAAGTAGATAAGAACGTTTGGGAAACTGAAAAGGCAGAATATGCTATAAAACTGAATGTGATACAACAGCGTATACGCAAGCTGGGTTTACCAGTTATTGTGCTTTTTGAGGGCTGGGGTGCATCTGGCAAGGGTATGGCAATAGGACAGTTGATAGGTGACCTAGACCCACGTGGTATTATTGTGCACAGCATGAAAGCACCAAATGTAGAAGAACGACGTTTTCCATGGCTTAAGCGTTTCTGGGATAGGCTACCTGCAAAGGGCGAGATTGCCATTTTTGACCATAGCTGGTATAGGGAGATAACATCTGCACGTGACGAGGAAGATTTGTCCGAAAAAGAGATAGCAGATAGGATTGAGCAGATAGTAGAGATAGAGAAAATGCTCAGCGATGATGGCTATGTGATTATAAAAATATTCCTGCATATAGACAAAAAGGAACAGCGCGAAAGACTACAAGAGCTAGAGTCCGACGCTGCTACTAAATGGCGCGTTAGTGAGATAGACTGGGAAAGAAACACCCATTACGAGCAGTATTATAATAGATTTGATGAAATGCTGGAAAAAACAAGTAGCGACTGTGCGCCGTGGTACCCAATATCTGCACAGAGGAAAAAGACAACAGTATCAACAATGTTCAGGCTGGTTAGTGGGATATTGGAGAGCGCTGTTGCAGAGAAAGAAACAGGCGTAGAAAAGGCTTTTACAGGGATAAGAGACTGCGAAATTGCAAAGCTACTACCAATGCCAAAACTATCCGAGGTAGACCTTAGTGGTACAATTAGTGACGAGGTTTACAAAACACAGCTAAAGAAATACCAAAAACGCTTGTTTGAGCTACACAACCACCTCTACCAAAAAAAGATACCACTAATTATAGCATATGAGGGCTGGGACGCAGCTGGCAAAGGCGGCAATATAAAGAGGATAACACAGGCACTGGACCCACGTGGATACAAAGTAATACCAGTGGCAGCACCACAACCATGGGAGAAAAACAAGCACCACCTATGGCGTTTCTGGAACGCACTACCAAAAGATGGTCATATAGCAATATTCGACCGTACATGGTATGGGCGTCTACTTGTGGAGCATGTAGAGGGTTTTTGTACACAGGAAGAATGGGGTCGTGCGTTTGATGAGATAAACAGGTTTGAGAAAAACTTGACCGACTGGGGCGCGATACTTATCAAATTCTGGATACAGATAGACAAAGACGAGCAACTGGCAAGGTTTGAGGAAAGAATGAGAGTGCCAGAAAAACGCTGGAAAATAACAGATGAGGACTGGCGCAACCGCGAAAAATGGGACGAGTATGAATGTGCTGTAGACGAAATGCTAACACGTACACATACAGAGAATGCACCATGGGTTGTTGTGGAGTCCAACCAAAAGAAATTTGCAAGAATAAAGGCTATGAGAAACTTGATAGCTGTTATAGAAAAAAGATTAGAAGAAAATTAGAGGTTGCGTTATTTATGAAAATAGTTTTTGATTTGCACACACATACACTGGCTTGTGGGCACGCATATAGCACGATATATGAGAATATAGAATTTGCAAAAAAGAAAGGTCTGCTAGCATATGGCTTTAGTGAGCACGCAAAAGCTATGCCAGGCTGTAAGAATGATATTTTTTACTCCAACCAGCGTCTGTTACCAAAAGAGATGGATGGAATGAAAATATATTGTGGTGCAGAGGCGAATATTTTAGACACGAAAGGTACAATAGATTTGACTGAAAATACCTGTGCAGTTGTAGACTATATTATTGCTAGCCTACATACTGTGTGCATAGAGCCAGGCACAGTGGAGGAAAATACAGCGGCACTTGTGGGTGCTATGCAAAACCCACTTATAAAGATTATTGGCCACCCAGATGATAGCAGATACCCTATAGACTATGATGTAGTGGTGAGAGAGGCTGTTAGGACAAACACAATACTGGAGCTTAACAATTCATCGCTTAACCCACTATCCATGCGTGAGGGCGCGGAGAAAAACATTGTTACACTGCTAGAAAAATGCCGTGAGTACAATGCAAAAGTAATAGCTAATAGTGATAGCCATGTATGCTATGATGTGGGTGAGGTAGGCCGTGCTATGGATATAGTAGAACGCATTAATTTCCCACGTGAGCTAATAATTAATACAGACATAGAGAATATGAAATATGTTCTCAACAAACCTATGCACTAATAGCAAATCTCGAATGGAAGGAGGCTAGTAGGTGGCGCGTAAAATGAAAAAAAAGCCAGAGGATAATGGCTGGAATAAATCTGACAGCAAAGTAGTGGAGCAAGTAGAAGAAACTATCACTCCACAAAACTCTGCTGATAAAATAGAAACTGTGGAAGATGCTACAGAAGTACAGGTGGCAGAAACTGTAAAAGAAGAAACACCACCAAGTGCCGAGCAGATAGAGGCGCACACACCGAGCGAGGGCACGGAGAACCAGTTAATAGACGATGACGAGGAAACCAAGCAGGCAAAAATAAAAGAGATAGACAAGCAGATAGCAGAAATAGATGCAGAGGAAGAAGAACGCAGAAAGAAGAAAGAAGAGCGAGAAAAAAAGAAGCAGGAAAGCAAAGATAAGTTTTTGAGCTCTACGTTAGATATGCTGATAATGTTCTTTTCTGCCGTGTTTGATGAATGTTATTTCTTGGGTGCACAGATAATAAGATATGCTATGGACTTGCGACGTCGCTCTTACAAATTGGTGCTATGGGGTAAATATTATGCACTGCCATATCTAAAGAAGAAAAAGAGGCAGACCACTATAACGATAAATAATTTTGCAGAAAATACTTCGTACCCTTTCCGTGATATAAACGAGAAAACTATGGCGCTAAAAAGGCAAATAAAGAGAAATGGACAAGCGACATCTGGCAGTAATACGAATATTATAAAGATTGTTTATAAATACGTGATATCCCTTGGAAAACCATTTGACCACATAGCCAATACCATAGCGCCTATTTTGGGTTTTGGGCTACTTGCTGTTGCTTTGCTGTATTTTCAGGGTATAAACTACGCTCTGGAGCTACAATATGGTGGAGAAATCATTGGCTATATAGATAGTGAGCGTGATTTTTACAAAGCGAAGAGCTTGATGCTTGAGCGTCTGATAAATGAGGACTATATACCACTTGAGGACGAGTTGCCATCTTTTAAGCTAGTGATAGTGGACGAAGACGATGTTATGGACGTGGAAACGCTGACTAACGAGATAATGGTAATGTCGCAACAAGATGTTGTAACAGCTGATGGTATATATATCGATGATGTGTTCCTAGGTGCACTAGAAGATGGTAATGACTTCTTGTTCTATATATCGGATGTGCTGGACACATACAGCATAACTACTAGTGATGACCAAATACTGGTAAAGAAAAGTTTTATCAAGAAAGTAACAGTGCAGACAGGTGTATATCCACAAAGCTCTGTTAAAAATATTCATGAGATACAAAGAGCGCTAGAAACAAGCGACTCCGTGACAGGTATATATCTTGTACAGCCCGGGGATACCCTAGAAACTGTGGCACAAAAGAATAATAAAACTGTAGAAGAGCTACTCTCCTACAATTATTATCTGGAAGAAATGGTAGACACAGAAGTGAATGAGTTACCGACACTGCAAGCTGGCGAGGAGCTGTTTATAGGACAGGTGGAGCTAAGTCTTGGTGTACAGGTGACTATGCGAGAAACATATGTCGAGGAAGTTGACTTTGATGTAGTGTATGAGGAAAACCCAAGCTACCCATCTGGCACAAATGCTGTTATTAGCTATGGCACTACAGGCAAGACAGAAGTAGTGGCAGATATAACATATATTAATGGTGAAAAAGTGTCAGAAACTAGGCTGTCAGAGCAGGTGCTAAGCCAACCAGTAACAGAGTACCGTATGCAGGGAACACTGTTGCCAGCACACCAACTACCAGCAGGTAGCGATACTTCTGCTAGTTATATGTGGCCTGTAAAAGGTGGTTATGCAAGCTCATACTTCGGGCCTAGACCAGAACTTGGTGACTACCATACAGGTATGGATATAGCAGCGCCTATAGGTACTACCATACGTGCCGCACGTGCTGGTATAGTAACCTATGCCTCCAACGTAAACAGCTGGCCGTGGGGTAAACGTGTTATTATAGACCACGGTGGCGGTATGACAACCATGTATGCACACTGTAGTAGCGTTCTGGTATCATCTGGGCAGTATGTACAGCAGGGACAAACTATAGCACTTGTGGGCAACACAGGCTATTCATATGGCTCACATCTGCACTTCCAGCTAGAGCAATGGAACCAAGCAATAAATCCACAGCCATATATTGGTTCGTATTACCCAGGATACTAATACAGAGCACCACTTCACCGTTGCATTATATTTTGTGCAACTGTGAAACAGTGGAATGGAGCATTAATATTATTATGGTAGGGAGGAGACTTCCTACCATATTTTCAAAAGGAGAATTACAAATGACTGACGAGAAGATAAAGAGAATTAACGAGCTTTCCAGAAAATCAAAGGCAGAGGGGCTGACACCTGAAGAAGCAGAAGAACAAAAAAAGCTTAGAAAAGAGTATGTTGCAGGATTTCGCAGTAGCTTGACAGACATACTGAACAACACGAGTATCATGGACGAAAAAGGCAATAAAACTCCACTAAAGAAAAAATCTGAAAAATAGACGATTAGGGGTGAGTATATGAGCGTTATGGAAGATATAGGCAAACGACTAAAAAAAGCCGCAGTGGTACTAGCTGCTGTTTCTACACAGGAGAAAAACAGAGCTCTGGAACTGGTAGTGAATGCACTAAATGATAGCAGGGCGGATATCTTGGCGGCAAATGACAGTGATGTAGCAAATGCACGTAATAGCGGAATAAAAGAGAGCCTGATTGATAGACTTAGACTAACAGAGAGCAGACTAAATGCCATAATTGATAGCATAGCCACAGTGATTAAGCTAAATGACCCAGTGGGCGTGTGCCTAGATGGCAAAACTATGGAAAACGGTATGGTTATCACACGTACAACAGTGCCTATGGGTGTGCTGGGTATAATATACGAGTCACGTCCGAATGTTACTGTGGACGCAGCAGTGCTTGCTATAAAAAGTGGCAACTGTATCTTGCTACGTGGTAGCTCTAGCGCCATAAACTCAAACATTGCGTTGGTAAAGGCGATAAGAGAGGGATTGTCACAGAGTAGCATACCTGCTGACGCTTGTATTCTGATAGAGAATACAGACCGTGGCCTAGTAACAGAAATGCTAAGGCTGAATAAATATATAGACCTGATAATACCGCGTGGTGGTGCAAGCCTTATCAATATGGTGGTGCAAAAAGCGACAGTACCTACCATAGAAACAGGTGTGGGTAACTGCCACCTATATGTAGACTATAATGCTGGTATAACTATGGCACTGGATATTATAGAGAATGGAAAAGTGCAGCGACCATCTGTGTGCAATTCGCTAGAAACACTGCTGGTGCACAAGGATATAGCAAAAGAATTATTACCACAGCTAGCAGAGAAGATAGGGGACAAGGTAGAGTTTTTTGGCTGTGCAGAAACTGCAAAATATATAGACTGCAAGCCAGCAACAGAGGAAGAATATGCTACAGAGTTTCTTGACTATATATTAGCGATAAAAGTTGTAGATAGCGTGGATATGGCGATAGAGCATATAGGCGAGTACACAAGCTATCACTCTGAGTGTATAGTGACAAACGACTATGCAAATGCAGAGCAGTTCAAAAAACGTGTGGATGCTGCGTGTGTATATGTAAATGTGTCCACTAGGTTCACCGATGGTGGTGAGTTTGGTTTTGGTTGCGAGATGGGTATAAGCACACAGAAAATGCACGTGCGTGGACCCGTGGGGCTTTCACACCTTGTTAGCACAAAATATATTATTACCGGCAACGGACAGATAAGGGGCTAGGGAAATGTTGGATAAATGCAAGAAAATTGTTATAAAGATAGGTAGCAACACCCTTACAGATGAAAATGGCAGAGTGAATGAGCAGTTTATCAGCAGTCTGACAGAGCAAGTATCAAAGCTGATAGATAGTGGTAAGGAAGTTGTTATAGTGTCCTCCGGCGCTAAGGTAGCGGGGGTTTCTGCTATTGATAAGTGGAGCAGGAAAGAAGATATGCACTACAAGCAGGCTCTCTGTGCTATTGGGCAGGTGCACTTGCTAGAAACTTACAGGAAAAATTTCGAGAAATATGGCATACATATAGCGCAGATGCTACTAACTCGTGATGATTTCACACAAGATAACAGAGTGCTTAATATAAGGAACACTCTGTTCACCCTGCTAGATGAGGGTGTAGTGCCCGTTATCAATGAGAATGACACTGTGTGTATAGAGGAGCTAAAAATAGGCGATAACGACACACTGGCAGCGCTCACTTGCAAGATATGGAATGCAGACTTACTAGTGATACTCAGCGATATTGACGGACTATATAACAAAAACCCAAAAGACCACAAAGATGCAGTGCTGCTATCTAAAGTAGATGACATAGACAGCGTATTTGGTGAGGTAGAAACAAGTGGCACTAATGCTTTTGGCACTGGTGGCATCAAGACAAAGCTACAAGCAGCTAAGCTGTGTAATGACTACGAGATACCTATGGTGCTCACACACGGCACACGTGAAAATGCTGTTTTGCGCCTGTTTACAGATGATATACCACATACCCTGTTTGTGCCCAAAAAATAGCAATTATATGAGAGTGAGAGTTTAGCATAATGAATGACAACACTACCACCATAGAAGATTTAAAACTGAAAATAAGGCAGTTTTCCATAGATAGGGACTGGACAGTTTACGACCCTAAAGATGCGAAAAATTTCAGTGTGGCGCTAGCTGTAGAAGCTGCAGAGCTTATGGAAATTTTTATGTGGCTACACTCCGACAACGCTGACAAAGTGCTTGAAAACCCAGACGAGTTTACACATCTAAAAGAAGAAGTGGCAGATGTATTCTGGTATTTGATACGCATATGTGATTGTTGTAACATAGACCTTGCCGAGGCTGTGTGTGACAAAGCAATAAAAAATGCTGTTAAGTATCCACCACTACAAAAAAATAAAGAATGATTTTGTAAGAAAGAAGGGGAATTGATGTACAAGCACCACGAGGAATCGATTGAAAAGCTTATAGAATATTTCAGAGATAAGGAAGGTATAATATCTGTTATACTTGGTGGCTCGGTTGCTAAGGGGCTGGAGAGAGTAGACTCTGACATAGACGCAATGATAGTAGTGACTGATGAGAAGTTTGAGGAGCTAAAATCGCTAAACAGGGCGACGGAGGTAATAAGAGGGCACTGCACATATGAGGCTGGGTATTTTGACATAAAATATATGACTATAGATTATCTTGAGGTAGCAGCAAAAAAAGGTAGCGAGCCAACAAGAAATTCTTTTGTAAAGTCCAGAGTTATTTATGGTGATAATGAAACTGTGCACAGATGTGTAGAGGAAATACCAGTGTTCCAAAAATGTGAGAAAGATGACAAGATGCTGTCTTTTTACTCGGCACTAAGACTGAGTAGTGGCTATCTGTGGAATAGCTCAAAAGACAACCCATACCTGAGAACGCGCTCGGCGGCAGACACTGTGCTGTTTGGTATTAGGCTTATATTGCAAGAGAACGAAGTGCTGTTTCCATGCCACAAATCGTTGTTTATAGCCCTTGATAGAGCAGAGAAGAAACCAGAGGGCATAGAGGAGAAAGCGAAGAAATTCCTAGCAGAACTAACAGAAGAAACAAAGGCTGACTTTGTAAATACAGTACTTGATTTTATCGAGTATGTGCCACCAACAGAGTACTCCAAGGTACTTTCGCGCTTTGTAGATGATAGCGAAAAATGGTGGTTCTATGACAGCCCAAATATCTATGAGTGGTAGACATTAAAATATAACACACAAAAACAGGGTGTGACGGAGCTAGTAACTCGGTCACACCCTGTTTTATAGAGTAAAGCAATTATTTAACTGCCCACTCACCATTTCTAAATATATCAACTTTGCTACCATCAGCACGTGTGCCAACTACTAGCAAATCTGCTGTACCAAACATGAAGTCAACATGGGAAACACTCTTGTTATATCCACGTTTTGTGCGCTCCTCTGGCGATAGCTCTGCCCAGTCTTTCATAGTGTCTGGGTATGCGCTACCAAGTGCTAGGTGGCAAGATGCATTTTCATCAAACAATGTGTTGAAGAATAGAATACCACTCTCTCTTATTGGGGAGCTATATGGCACAAGAGCAACCTCGCCCAGACGTTTACAACCAGGGTCAGCAGCAAGCATCATATCCAGAGCATCTTTGCCTTTCTCTGCTGTATAGTCTACTACCTCGCCATCTTTGAAAGTAAAGCTGAAATTCTCTATAAGTGTGCCCTGATAGCTAAGTGGTAGTGCACTCACAACCTTACCATTAACTTTATCCCTGTGTGGCATGGAGAAAACTTCCTCTGTTGGCATATTAGCTTGGTAGCTAACACCATTTACTAGGTAGCCACAACCACCGTCCCAGATATTGCCATCAGCAAGGCCTATTTCTATATCAGTGCCCAGACTATTGCTGAAATGCAGAGAAACAACGCCGCTGTTGTTCATAAACTCACAGTTATCAAACAGGTTTTTGGAGTGGATATCCCACGCCTCTACTGGGTCGTTGTCATATAGGCGCATACAAGTAAATATTGCGTCCCATAGAGCGTCTACAGCATCTTGCTCTGTTTTGTCTGGGAAAATTTTCTTAGCCCATGCAGGTGTAGCAGCAGCGACAATACACCACTGGTTTTCTTTTTTGTTTATCATCTCGTAGTATGGTGCAAAAGCATGTTTGCGAGCATTTAGCACTGTGCCTATCTTGTTGCCATCTATACCAGCAAATAGGTCTGGGTCATCACCATCTATGCGGATAAAGCAAGCCTCGCCAGCTGGGTAGGCTGTGCGCTGTTCTACCTGCCAGTTATGCACCTTGGAGATGCTCTCTGTTTCACCATATTCATACTTCATTCTGTCACAAGCATCGTCGTTAATAAGAGTGAAAACATTGCCAGCACCTGCTAGCCAGCACTCTTTTGTTATAAGTCTTGCAAGCTCCATTTGCTCTGTAGATGTGTTTAGCACCACAGTTTGTCCTTTTTGCACATTGATACCAACATTTGCTACCAAGCGCGCATATTTTTCTAACATTCCTCTTAGGTTTTCCATATAATTCTCCTTGTTATATTTATTTTTTTTAGGCGATAAAAGTATATTTTATCAGCACATTTGCACTGCTAAATATATAATAGCAAAATTTTCCGTAAGTTTAAAGGGGTATTTACAATTTATTAATGTTTTTTGTGCCTGTTTGGTGTAAAATAAATGTATTAGAGTAAAAAAATAGCTATGATTGTGAGGTTGTTCTTTGTTTGGCTATGTGAAAGCGTTTAAACCCGAGATGAAAGTGTGTGAATACGACACATACAAAGCGATATATTGTGGGTTGTGCAAAGTTATGGGTGATGAGTATGGTTTGTTATCACGTTTCACTCTTAGCTATGACTTCACTTTTTTGGCAGTGCTTGGGATATCGCTAGCACAGGATACACCCGAGGTATCCATGGGTCGTTGTGTTTTTAACCCAGCCAAGAAAACCCCACTGTGTGAAGAAAACCCACATCTTATATTCTCGGCAGATATGGCGATACTTATGCTATGGTATAAACTTTGCGATAATCTGCAAGATGGTGGCTTTTGGGAGAAGCTAGGGACAAGGATATCCATGCTTCATATGAAAAAACTGCACAAAAAGTCTGCACTACGTCACCCTGTCATCGATAGCGTGATGGCAGAATGTATGCGTGAGCAACAGCTGTTAGAGCAAAACAACTGTGACAACCTTGATGAAATCTGCCACCCAAGCGCACATTTGCTAGGGACAGTAGCACAGGAGCTATCACAGGACGAACAGCAAAAGCGTGTACTTTACCGTATAGGCTACTTGCTAGGCAGATATGTTTATATATCTGATGCACTGGACGACCTAGAGCAAGATGAAAAAAGTGGTAGTTACAACCCGCTTATAATACGTGCTACAATGCCAGAGTTTGTAGGTGAGGACATAATAGAGAGCACGAAAGGCTCGCTGTATATGACAATAGCAGAGCTAGGTAGCACATATGACCTGCTAGAAACACAGCACCTATCGCCTGTACTGGATAATATTATTTATCTGGGGCTTAGGAACACTGTAGAAGAAATAATAGTAAAAAAGAACGCAAAAATTCTTAATGAAGATGGGAGACACGAATGACAGATCCATATAAAGTGCTTGGAGTTTCCCCAAACTCTACTGATAGCGAAGTAAAAGATGCCTACAGAAAGTTGGCACGTAAATATCACCCCGATAGTTATATAAATAACCCACTGGCAGACCTTGCTACCGAGAAAATGAAAGAAATAAACGAAGCGTATGATGAAGTACAGCGACAGAGAAAAGGTGGTACAACTAACTCACAACAGAATAGAGGCGGGGCATCGGCTGGATATAACAGGACAAACCAAGGGTACAGCAGTGGTGGTACATCACAGTTTGCAGATGTACGACGATTTATAAACAGCGGTAGGGTAATAGAAGCAGAGGAGATACTGGACGGTACACCACAGGCACGCAGAGATGCAGAGTGGTATTACCTAAAAGCTGTAATACTAGAGCGTAGGGGCTGGATTGATAGTGCATTCCAGAACTACACCAATGCTTGCAGAATGTCACCTGGCAACCAAGAATACCTAGCAGCATACAACAGATTAGCATTTAATAGGAGAACGGGCTATACGGCAAATTCCACAGGCTCGTCGATGTGTGGAACATCTTCTTGCTGTGATATGTGTGCTACACTTTACTGTATGAGTTGTTGCTGTGACTGTTTAACATGCTAAATTAATTGTCAACAAAAGTCCATTGACAATATTGTAGAATTGTACTATAATCAATGGTGTTAAATGGTGGAATGGAGATGAATAATGACGAAAAAGTCCAAAAAAAGCACTAAAGTTGCACTTGGTGGACTGGCTGCGGCATTGTGCCTAGTTACTATGTTTTTGACAGGTATAATACCTTTTAGCCACTATGTATGTCCAGCATTTGCAGGCTTGGTACTTATTGCTGTAGCACATGAAAATGGCTTTAGCACTGCCACATTAGTTTACATTGCAGTTTCTATTTTATCTATTTTCATAGTACCAATAAAAGAATCTGCACTATTATTTATGTTTTTCTTTGGCTACTACCCTGTATTACAGATGAAATTAATTAAGATTAAGCCGGTTATTATATCATATATACTCCGCTTTATCGTTTTTAATATTGGTATCATCGCTGCATACTGGGTGGTTATAAATGTACTGGGTATTACAGAGATTATGGACGAGTTCGGCTCGTTTGGCAAGTACTCTGCAATTATATTGCTAGTATTTGGTAATGTTTTCTTTGCTGTGTACGATTTTATGACACTTACTCTGAACGAAGTTTATGTACTGCGTTTCAGACCACGCTTTTTAAAGCGTTTAGGGGGCTAAAACATCCCCTAAAAAACCAAAAGATAGAGGACCCCCACATAACATAACGTAAATGTGAGATGACCTCTATTTTTTATGGTTTATTTTTGGCTATATTTTGTGATATAGCATAAATTATATTTTTATAGTGTGAAATTTAGTTACATTTTGCTGTATGGTGCACTATACGTTATAGTGTTTATTTGTATGAAATAATGCTTTAAAGTGTGAGCTGTGCAAAATGTTGAATGAATTTGCAAATAAATTGTATACATTTGGTGATATTTTACTGAATTCTCTATAGCAATGTGTCGAAAAAAGGAGTATAATTAGATATGTATTAAGTATTCAATATGATTACTTTACGGTTTTATTGTCAAACTATTAACTAACAGTGAATAAACTGTCTTGGGTTATTGTAATAATGTGAAAGGGTGATGGATGTGCAAGTATTGAATGCTAACAATATGGCGATGATGCAAAAGTCTATGGATTTCCTGTGGCAAAAGCAAACCTGCATACTGGACAATTTGTCAAATGTAGAAACTCCAAACTATAAGCGTAAATATGTAACTTTTGAAGAAAGTCTTGATGAAGCTCTAAAATCTGCAGAGGGCAGGAGGAGTACATCCGCAGATGTGCGCAGTGCCATTGCAGACTCTGAGATAGAGATACACGTAGCAGAGCAGAGCGGAAGAATGGACGAAAATGGCGTTGACTTAACAGAACAGTCACTGGAGCTTGCAAGGAATGCATATCAACTACAGTTCGTTATGGACTCCATAAGCACCGATTATTCTATTTTGCGTTCGGCAATTAGGGGATAATTTGTTGTCTTATATAAAAAAGAATGGGGGATAACTAAATGGCTTTTCTTAATTCTATGAGTGTTGTAGGCTCAGGGTTAACAGCACAGAAATTGAGGCTTGATGTAATATCAGAGAATATTACAAATATAAATACTACAAGAACACCAGAGGGCGGCCCATATGTGAGAAAGCTGGTAGTGTTTGAGCCACAGGAAGCAGATACATCTTTTCGTACATCTATGGAGCGTGCATATGGCAATGTACAGCCACAAATAGGCGGTGTACAAGTTACCGAGATAGTAGAGGACGAAAGCGATTTTAAGCTTACATATGACCCAACACATCCAGATGCTGACGAAAATGGCTACCTACAGCTACCAAATGTAGAACTCATTACAGAAATGGCTGATGCTATGGCTGCAAATCAAGCTTATTCTGCCAATGTAACCGCGTTTAATACCTTGAAACAAGTTACTTCGCGTGCATTGGAAATAGGTAAATAATAAGGCAAAGCAGTGAGTATTATGCAGAACGGAGTATTTATATGGATTTTCAATCAATAACACCGATATCTCCATTATTTCAGAATGGGGTAAACAGCAGTGAAAATATACAAAATCTGGGCGAAATTGCACAGTTTAGCGATATATTCAAGTCTGCTATAGAAAATGTAAAAACTACAGACGAGGCAAAGAATGAAGCACAGTACCTTTTAGCGACAGGCCAGCTAGATAACCCAGCTACACTAACAATAGCAGCTACACAGGCAGCTGTTTCGGTAGAGTTGTTAGTGGAGCTAAGGAACAGGGCTCTTGACGCATACAGCGAACTAATGAGAATAAGCTTATAGTTTGTTGTTACAAAATAAAAGGCATACTGGAGGCATTTATAAGTGATAGATAAGAGTAAAGAGTATTTACAAAAGTTTGCGGACTGGTGGAAAGCTCTCAAAAAGGCAATAAAAATTTCAATATTGGTGGGACTTGCACTTATAGTAGTAGCTATAGGTGCTTTGGTGATTGCTGAGCTAAATAAACCATACGAAACCTTGTTTACGGGGCTTAATCAAGCTGATATGACAGCTGTGACTACATATTTGGCTGATAACGGAATAACTGACTACCAAATAAGTGGACAAGACACCGTTATGGTATTAGCATCGCAAGAAGCGCAAATCAGGGCAAATCTAATAGTACAGGGCTACCCACAGTCGGGCTATAGCCACTCTATTTACCTTGATAATGTTAATGCACTCACCACAGAGTCGCAGAGGAACACACTATATATGATTTCTCTGGAACAAGAGATGGCAGAGGTTATTAGCCATATTGATGGTATACAAGATGCTATGGTGAAAATTAACCCTGGCGAAGATAATACATATGTACTAGATAGCACAAATGTAACAAAGGCAAGTGCATCTGTAATGGTAACACTGGAAAACGGCAATATGCTAGACGCTGGAAAAGTGGAGGCTATACGTAGCTATGTATCCACAGCAATACAGGGTCTGGATATGGATAACATAAGCATTGTGGACTCATATGGTAACACATACACAGCGGCAGATGAGTTCGGCAATATGGACTCTATAGCAACACTGAAATTCCAGCTAGAACAGCAAGAGAGCAATAAAATCCGTACTAATATCATGTATGTACTAGAACCACTGTTTGGTGCTGATAATGTTAAAGTCAGCGTTTATACAACAGTGGATATGAACAGGAGTGTTAGTGACTCTACTGACTATTCGCTGGAGGAATGGGCAGAGGACGGAGAAACAAATGGCGAAGGCATAGTAGGCAGCAAAGTTTATGACCAACAAACAGTAGCAGGCGAAGAAGATGACTTTGGCGGTGTTGTTGGGACAGATACAAATGCAGATATACCTACATATACAGGCGATAGCCTACAGTTTGATGGTAGCGAAGAACAAGTAAACAACTACGGCGAGAAAGATTTCTTGGTGGACGAGCATAATATCCAAACTGAGATACCAGCAGGTAGCATCTCTGACGTAATGGTTTCTGTTACTGTAAATAGCGAAGTTTGGGGAGATATGGACATATTTGCAGTCTACCCACACGTTGCACGTGCAGCAGGTATAGATATAGCACTGCAAGAGCAGAAGATAGATATACTGGTAGCACCATTCTACAACGATACTACAGATGTATTTACACCTATTGATGGTATAGAACCATGGCTACTATATGTTATTATTGGTGTGGTTGTACTGCTTATCATAGTTGTTATTATACTAGTAGTGGTAGGTCGAAAACGTGCGAAACGTGCAAGAGAAGAAGCAGAACGCCTAGAGCAAGAACGCCTAGAGGCAGAAACACCTGCTTGGATGGAGATGACAGAACAAGCAAAACCAGACTCTGTTACTTCGCTGCGTGATGAGCTACGCAACTTTGCAAACGAGAACCCAGCTATTGCAGCACAAATGATTAAAAACTGGTTGAGAGGGAGTGGAACATAACTATGGCAGAAGAAAAAGTTGAAGTTAAAGAAACGGAACAATCGCCAGAGCAGCTCGCTCCACAACATGTTGAAGTAATGGAGCTGTCCGAGAACCAAAAAGCAGCAGCTGTTATGGTTTCGCTAGGTGCAGAGAATGCCTCTCAGCTATACAGATATATGGACGATGAGGACATAGAGTCGCTGACGCTAGAGATAGCAAGGTTGGGATACATAGACCACGGAACAACGGAGCACCTGCTTACAGAGTTTTACCAAATGTGCCTAACAAATAAGGCAGTAACAGAGGGTGGCGTAGACTACGCAAAAGAAGTTCTAGAAAAAGCTTTTGGCGAAGAAATAGCGCAAGAACTGCTAAACTCTATGGCGAAGTCACTAGAAAGCAAAGATTTCGACTTCCTGAACAAGGCAAACGAGAAATCACTTTTTGCAGCACTACAGTACGAGCGTTCGCAGACTATAGCACTTGTACTATCATATGTAGAGCCAGCAAAGGCAGCTGTAGTTATAGAGCAGCTAGATGTAGAGCGACAAGTAGAGGTAATGAAAGGCATTGCGAATATGGAAAGTGCCTCACCTACTGCTGTTAAGATAATAGAAACTGAGCTTTCTAAGAAATTTGCTAATCTTAATATTGTTAGTCAGGTGGAAATCGGTGGTATCGACTATGTTGCTAATATCATGAACAACCTAGACCGCTCCGAGGAAAAGAAAATCTTCGACCAACTATCCGTGGACGATATGGACCTGGTGGAGGAAATCCGCAAGAGAATGTTCACATTCGAGGATATTTTGGCTATGGACGACCGTTCTGTACAGCGCTTTATCCGCGACTGCGACTCCAGAGATGTTGTGCTTGCACTTAAAGGCGCAAATGCAGAGCTTGCAAACAAAATCTTTACCAATATGTCCGCACGTATGTCACAGAGTATCAGGGAAGATTTGGAGATTACAACCAATGTTCGTATACGCGATGTAGAAGAAGCACAACAACGCATTGTTGGTATTATTCGTAGCCTAGAAGAACGTAATGAAATTATTATACTCAAGAGTGGAAAGGACGAGATAATTGCCTAGTATATTTAAGAGTTTCCTAAATCCAACAGCAGAAGTATATACGTTCCCAAATGCGGCAGAACCAGAACTTGATGAAACAACGATACAAGAAGACGAAATAGATAGTGCCCTTGCAGAAATAGAAGAACTGACAAAAAAGCAGGAGCACGAGCCACCAAAAGAGAACCCAATAAGCTTTGCGCAGATACAAGCACAGGAGATACTAGAAGACGCAGAGCGTAGAGCGGAGGAACTGGTAGCACAAAGGCTGTTGGAGGCTGAAAAGGAAATAGAAAATGCCAAAGATGAGTCCAAGAGCGAGGGATATAGACAGGGATATGCAGAGGGGCTAAGCCAAGCAAGGCTGGAGTCCCAGAGCCAGATAGAGCAGTGGCGTGAGCAAGATGAAGAGCGTGTACTTGAGTTCCTAGAAAAAGCCACGCTAGCACGCGAAGAAATGCTGGAGCAAACAAAACAAGATATGTGCGACCTTTCTATAGGTATTGCAGAGAAGATAATGCACATAAGCCTAAATAGTAGCAAGGACGTAATCTCACGTATGATACAAGTGGCAACAGAAAAGCTGAAAAGACGTGAGTGGGTACGTATCTATGTTAATGACGACGGTGGCTCGCTAGCAGAGATATCACCAGAGCTTATAAGCTCGCTTGCAGGACTGTCCGACAACGTAAAAATTATACCAATGAAAAATGATGAACCTGGTACTTGCATAATAGAAATGCCGGACGAAATCATAGACGCAAGCTCATCTACCCAGCTACAGAATATCAGAGAGATACTAAACCAGCACTAAATCTAAGAGGAAGAGAGGCAACCCAATGTTTGAAAATGCCATAAAGCAGATTAAAAATACAGAAACAATAAGCTATATCGGCAAAATAGAAAATATGGTGGGTATGTCTATAGAGGCATCTGGCGGTAGAGTGGCTATCGGGGATATCTGCAAGATATATAATGGTGAGCAAAACAAACAAATAACTGCACAAGTAGCAGGCTTTAAAAACAACAGGATACTGCTAATGCCATACTCGGATATGGGTGGTATATCAGCTGGTAATTTTGTTAGGAATACAGGCCGTAGGCTACATATAAAAATGGGCTCTTTCCTAAAAGGCAGGGTAATAAATGCACTGGGAGAGCCGATAGACGGCAAAGGTCCTTTCACTGGCGGTGTGTCGTTCTGTGTGGAGGGTAGCAACTATATAAACCCAATGTCTCGCCCACCTATTAGGGAAAAAATGGAGTTTGGCATAAAAGCTATAGACAGCATGCTGACAATAGGCAAGGGACAGCGTATAGGCATATTTGCAGGCTCCGGTGTTGGTAAAAGTACAATGATGGGTATGATAGCAAAGAATGTCACAGCTGATATAAATGTTATAGCGCTCGTGGGTGAGCGTGGTAGAGAGCTGCTAGAGTTTGTAGAAAAAGACCTAGGACCTGAGGGTATGGCAAGGTCGATAGTTGTTGTTGCAACCTCCGACCAGCCCGCAATGCTAAGGAAACAGTGCCCATCGGTAGCAACAGGCATAGCAGAGTATTTTAGGGATCAGGGCTATGATGTACTGCTGATGATGGACTCGCTGACACGTTTTGCTATGGCACAGCGTGAGGTAGGACTAGCTATAGGCGAGCCACCAGTAGCAAGGGGCTACACACCATCTATATATGCCGAGCTACCAAAGCTACTAGAGCGTTGTGGTAACTTCACAAAAGGCTCTATAACTGGTGTTTATACAGTGCTAGTAGAGGGTGATGACACAAACGAGCCAATCTCCGATACTGTGCGTGGTATACTGGACGGACACATAGTGTTATCAAGGAAGCTTGCATCTGCAAACCACTTCCCAGCGATAGACGTAAGTTCTAGTATATCAAGGCTTATGGCAGATATAGTAACCCCAGAGCAAAAAATGCTAGCAAGCAGAGTGCGTGATGTACTTAGCACATACGAGAAAAATGCAGACCTTGTTTCCATAGGTGCATACAAATCTGGCACAAACCCAAAGCTTGACTATGCGCTCAGCAAAATAGATGCTATTAACAGCTTTTTGAAACAAGATACAAATGAGAGTTTCTCTCACGAACGTGATATGGCACTGCTAAGGTCCATATTATAGTGAATAGGAGCGAGCATTAATATGAAAAAGTTTGAGTTTGGGCTTGACAATGTACTAAGCTATAAGCAGCAGGTGCTAGAGGGTGTGCAAAACGAATACGCACAGCATATGCAACGTGTGCACCAACAAGAAAATCTTATAGCAGAGATACAGCGCAGATACAACGCACTTAATAAACAGTTCCGTGACGAGGCATCTTTGGGGCTGACAATAGCACAGGCATCTAGCTATGAGCTGGGGCTAAGAACACTGGAACGTCAAACAGAAAAAGAAACAAAGAAACTTATACATTACCAAGAAGAAGCAGAGATTAAACGCCAAGAGATGATAGAAGCAAGGCGTGGCTCGGTATCACTGGAATATCTAAAAGAAAACAAACTGGAAATTCACCGCAAGGAAATGCAAAAAGAACAAGAAAAGCTTATTGATGAAATTTTTTCTGGCAAAAAACGAGTAGAGATAGGTAGCTAATATAAATATAGCTATAGACTTGAAAGGAGGTGAAAAAAAGATGAATATAGCGAACGCTTTTGTTAGTATGACAACACCTGATATCACTAGCAAAGTCCCAGAAACCACAAATAACAGTAGCACAAAAGATAGTTTTGCCACCATGCTTGCTGATAAAAAGGCGACAGAAACAATAAAAGAAAAACCACAGGCAGAAACTACCGAGCAACCAAAAGACAATACAGAAACAGAAGAACCTGTAGAGGCAATGGTAAATAATGCTACTACTGTAGATGTTATGTGGCTAGCACAAACCAGTGTAGCAGACACTGCTGTGAACTTGCAAATTCCTGTAGATATTGCTAAAATGAATACAGTGATACAAGTAACAACAGAAGACGGCGAAGTACAGCTAACAGATATGTCGGCAATGGCAGATACAGAAGTGACAGATGTGGTAAGCTTGTTACAAAACACCGCAACGACAGATGAGCAAACATCACAACAGCCACAAGCAGATACAGATGCTGATATGCTGCTGACTGTGGAGGTAGAGGGAAACAGCGAGGCAAAACCATTGTTTGATAACACAGACAATATGCCTGTAAAAGTTGGTGACCCTGTACTAGATGCAGAAAAACCAGATTTTACACAAAACCTTAGCAAAACTATAACGGATGCACAAATGGCTGGACAGCAAAAAGTTAGCATAAGCTTGATGCCAGAGCACCTAGGCAATATCACTGTGGAGCTAAGCACAAACACAGAGGGTGTACTGCACGTGGTTATACATACAGAAAATGAGTATGCTGGTAGGCTTATTAGTGACAATGCAACAGCACTGGGACAAGCACTGCAAAACAATAGCGAGGAAGTAAGGATAGAAGTGCAATACTCCGAGCAAACAGAGCAACCAAACCAAGAAGCTAACCCAGACGCAAAGAAGCAGAACAATAATAGTCGTAATCAACGCAATAACGAAAACCAAAACCCACAAGATTTTATAGAAAAGCTAAGGCTTGGCATAGCATCTGTGGGATAGAGGAGAGAATAAAATGAGCTCTATGATGGATATAATAAATTTCCGCACAGCAGGCACAAATGTTTATAGTTCAACCTCTGGAGTATCGTCATCACTGCTAGAACAGCTACAAAACGAAGGAATAGAAATAAACGATGGTAGCGACCTAGATATAGGACTGGATTTTGAGGGATTTCTTAATATTATGATTGCCCAGCTACAAAACCAAACTATGGATGACACTGCTGATACATCTGAGATGCTAAACCAGCTTGTGCAAATGTCTACTGTACAGATGCTAGCGAAAGTTGATGAGGGTATAGACAGCTTGCTGACAAACAGTGCTACAAGCTATGCTGCATCCCTTGTAGGTAAAGAAGTAACTATAGGCGTTGTGGAAGATGATGGAACACTGAACGAAGTAGTAGGTACTGTAACAGGTGCTGGTATATATCAGGGATACAATGTAATTTTCCTA
>CAYJFF010000030.1:0-26267 GCA_964369345.1 uncultured Oscillospiraceae bacterium | reverse complement strand
CAAGAAAGGGCAATGCGAAAGCCGCATTGCCCTTTATCTGTTATACAATTCGCTAATCTATTATAGTAGTGCCTCGTAGTCTTTAACAGAACCATCGTTTAGGCAACACTCAATGATTGCTCTACCACGTGGGTCTAGTTCATCTACTAGGTATTGTTTTAGCTCTTCTTTGAAGAAATCAACAAGTATTTTAGCACCGATATCGTAGCCCTCTGGTGTTAGCTTGGACTGAATTTCTGGCTGTAGGAAAGTTCTTCTGATTTGCTGACCTTCTACTTGCATTTCTGTCAAGGAGTAGCCAAGGATGCTACAACGAGCAGGCTGTAGTAGATGATCTTTTATCTTGCCACCGTTTAGGTGTGATAGATACTCACGAGCAACCCACTCAGGTGCAAAACCAACTTTGTATACGCCGATATGCTGGTTAGGGATAAGTACGTAGTTAGTTTTTGGGCACTCAGCTATTTGTTTTAGCAACAAGTTAGCTTGAGTAACTTTACGTCCAGTAGCGAAAGGCCAGTAAGAGCCAACACCCTCAGCAGACATACCGCCAACATCAACGATACTTGGGTTTTTATAACCACGAGGAGAAACAAGGCGCCATATCCATGCTAGTGCAGGTGGAACAACTTGTATCAGACCCATAATACCATAGCTTGGGTTCTCTAGTGTGGAAGGAGGCATACGAACACCGAAGGAACGAACATCAACCTCAAGAGGCTCGGACTGGATATTTGGAATGTGATCTCTTGGGATAATAACACGTGGGTTAGGGCAAGGCTCACCAGTAGAGTCTATTGCATGCTCCCAGATAAGTGCTGTAGAGTTTGGTTGACCCTGAATGTTGAAGAACACAAGTGGCTCTTTTGGGTGTATGGATAGTTTCTCATATACTGGGTCTGTGCCATAATCACAGATATTGTCAACACGCAAGAACCAGCCATTCTCACCATCAGAAATAACAAGCTTACCGCTGTCATTTTGTAGGTCAGGGTGGCAAGTTGCCATATCGTCAGCGATAGGCATAAGCTTGCTAGAATCGTTCATATTTAGCTTGAAAGCCTCGCCTGTAACAACGTGCTTACCAAGTTGTAGTCTACCATCTGGTAGTCTGTGGAAATGCTCTAGCATCTCGGATTTACCGCCACCAGATGCACCCTCATGCATGATAACAGTTTCGTTATTGTATGGTGTGATAACACGAACAGCAGAAGCATGTGCAGTTAGCCAGCCTTCTTGCTCGCCGATTGTTAGCAGAGCACCATATACGCCTTTTTTAGCACTTGGGCCTGGGTACAGGTTATACGCAAACATTTCGTGCATATTATCTAGACGGTTATGTACAACAACTTGCTTGCCATCAAAGTGTGTGTGACGGAAAGGTGGTGCAAGGTATATGATAGCACGTGGTGTGAAAGTTCTGTCTGTAACATCATCAATGCTGATGAATTTTTGTAGGTCAGCAAGACCAGCAGCAAAGAAAGCTGCGTTACTTGGGCAAACAAGTAGTGCGTCATAGCCACAAGCTACGCCACCAGCAAGGAAAGGTAGCACCAATAGCTCTTGTTTTGCAAGCCACTCGAAAGTTTCTGCACGAGTATCATCAAAAGAGTTCTCGTAGCGATCAGAGTAACGAACTTTATCAGTTGGTAGATCATCAGCGATAACCATGCACTCAGGGTCACGGCGACGCATGTAGTCTTCCATATAGTTTACAACTACGCCATTTTTACAACGAACAACAGTTGCTTCTTTTACAATTTCACCCTCGACATTGTATACAACGTCAACAGAATCAACATTTGTTGAGCCGAATGTCAAACGAGCAAGCTCGTCCTTTGTTGTGGGGATGATAAGGTTTGGACAACGGTCAATAACACTGACCAGTTCTGCAGGGAGTTTCATTTTTTGAATTCTTCTATTCATAAGCACCTCTCAAAGTAATTTTAAGAACCAATTTGTATACACTGTTATTATGGTATTTTTTTTAGTAAAAGTCAAGAGAAAAAAGCAAGAATTATGGGTAACTTCTTGTCATTTCGTCAAAATAGTTTAAAATATTGATAAAATATAGTCAAGTTTCTTGTTTGCTCTCGTATTTATACTTTTTTGAATATTACACTTGCGTTGTGGCCACCAAAACCAAGTGAGTTTGACATAGAGTAGCTAAGATCGGACGCTTTGCCCACATTTGGGACAATATCAAGGTCACAGTTCTCGTCTGGAACTTTGTAATTGATAGTTGGTGGAACAAAATCATTCTGCACAGCCATAACTGCTAGTATAGCCTCTATAGCACCAGACGCACCAAGTAGATGCCCAGTCATTGACTTAGTAGAGCTAACAAGCAAGTCGTATGCGTGCTCACCAAAAGCAGTTTTTATAGCCTTGGTTTCGCCAGCATCATTAAGTGGAGTAGATGTGCCGTGTGCATTTATATAGCCGATATCAGTAGGAGCGATACCAGCATCTTGCAGTGCATTTGTCATTGCCATAGCAGCACCGGAGCCATCTGGCAGTGGAGCTGTGATATGGTGAGCATCACAAGTTGCGCCATAACCAACTACCTCGCCCAGTATTTTAGCACCACGTGCTACAGCGTGCTCATATTCCTCTAGTACTAGCATGCCAGCACCCTCGCCCATGATAAAGCCAGCACGCTCAGCATCGAATGGTATTGATGCACGAGTAACATCATCAGTAGTGTTAAGAGCCTGTAGTGATGTAAAGCCACCAACGCCAAAGCGTGTAACACTAGCCTCACAGCCACCACAAATTATAACTTCTGCATAGCCATCACGGATATGACGCATAGCATCACCGATAGCGTTGCTACCAGATGCACATGCAGTAACTGGGCAAGTACACATTCCTTTAAAGCCTGTTTGTATAGCCACATATCCAGCAGGCATATTGGCTATAGACATAGGTATAAAGAAAGGTGATACACGGTCAAAGCCCTTGTCATTACCTTTTAGACACTCACGCTCTATTGTGGATAGACCAGCGATACCACTGGATACCATTGTTCCACAGCGGAAAGCATCTACTTTTTCAATATCGATTCCACTCATTTTAAAGGCTTCGTCAGCAGCAACCATAGCTAGCTGTGTGCTTCTATCAAGTTTACGTAGCATACCTTTTTCTATAACTGTTTCTGGTGCAAAATTTTTAACCTCACCAGCAAGTTTTGCTTTTTGGGTAGTGCAATCATATAGTGTTATTGGTGCTATACCACAAACACCAGCCTTTGCTGACTCCCAAAATTCTGACAAATTATTGCCAATAGGTGTAACCGCACCCATGCCAGTTATAACAACTCTGCGCTTATTCATTTCTAAACCCTCCGGTAAATTATATATTAGTTTCATTTTTACATCCCAGTACCAAGTCATCAAGCAGACTTTTTACAGGAATTATTTTATTAACACGCCCAACATTACTGCCACAAAAGAACAGTCCACGCTCATAGTCGCCACGCACAGCAGAAACAAGTGCATTGGCTATACAAAAAGATGTTGTTTTCGGGTCACAGGTAACAAGGCAAGAAACACAACGAGTAGGCCTGTCACCATTTCCACTTTCTAGTCTATCTATAAGTGGTGTGCGTACTGCACGCCCAGGCATACCAACAGGGCTGTGCAAAATAGCTACGTCATCATCAGTTGCAGACAATATTACTTTTTTATAGCCATCAGACGCATCACACTCGTGAGTAGCTATAAAACTTGTAGCAAACTGTGCGCCATCTGCACCTAGCTGCATTAGCTTAGCCATGTGTGCGCCGTCATTTATACCACCAGCTGGGAAAAGTGGGATTTTCCTATTTGCTGTTTTTTCAAAAGCTTCCAGAGCGTTTTTCACCTCTACCACCAGTGTTTCCAGTGTAGATGTAGTGCCCTCGAGGACATCTTTTGCAGCAAAACCAAGATGACCGCCAGCTTTGCTCCCCTCAAGCACGACAAAGTCTGGGAGAGTGTTGTAGCGTTTAAGCCAAGTTTTGCACAGAAGTGCTGCAGCACGTCCGCTAGAAACTATAGGTGCTAGTGCTACTTTTGCGCCCTCTGTTATTGCTGGCAAATCAAGCGCGATACCAGCACCACAAACAACTGCATCAACACCAGCTGCAACAGCTGTCTTTACGCTATCGGCATACTGGCGTGTAGCAACCATTGCATTAATAGCTACTATGCCCTTGCCAGCAGCGATTTCTTTGGCTTTTTGTACTTCGCGTTTTAGTGCGAGTAGGTTTGCAGCCTGTGGGTCAGTTTTAAACTCGGGTAGATTGTACCCTGCAATTGCTGTGCTTATAGTGCCCATAGCGCCACAAGATGCAACAGCACCTGCAAGATTGCCCATAGAAATACCCACACCCATACCACCTTGTAGTATCGGTGTTTCCAATGTGCGACCCGCTAATTCTAGAGATATCATAATATTGCAAGCCTCCTAAAAATGAATGACCAAATGACATATAATTAATATTAAAACCTATATAGTTAGTGCTATACCACCCCATGTAAGTCCAGCACCAAAACCAACACACAGAATTGTTTTTCCACTTGTTAGCGTGCCTTGCTCAAAAAGCTCGTCCAGAGCTATGGGGATGCTAGCGGCGGAGGTGTTGCCATATCTTGCCATGTTTTTATAGAAAAGTTTCTGTGGCAATTTTAGCTTTCTAGCAGCAGAATCGATAATCCTGCTATTTGCTTGGTGGCAAACAATCATGTCTATATCTTCGATTGCAAGCCCTGCTTTTTTCATAAGAGCATCAACTGTTTTTGTTATTATCTCTACAGCAAAACGGAAAACTTCCTGTCCATCCATTTTAAGGTAGTTTGCGTTGTCTTCTCTGTGCTGTAGTGCGTTCAGTATATCTATAGAACCACGTGAGCCTACTATATACTCATATTTAGTATCCTGTGATAGTTTTACTATAGCAGCACCTGCGCCATCACCAAACAGCACGCAAGTTGTTCTATCATCAAAGTCCAGTACATTGCTTACCTGCTCTGCACCAACTATCAGTGCGTATTTTTTTGTAGTGTTGACAAGTAGTGCACGCGCAGTTTCCATTGCGTATAAAAACCCACTACAAGCAGCGTTCATATCAAAACAAAAAGTATCTTCTGACAACCCCAGCTCTTTTTGTACGATACAAGAAACGCTAGGTGTAGAGTACTCTGGCGTGAATGTTGCAACTAAACACACTGCTATATCATCTGCCGATAGCCCCGAGCGCTCAAGAGCGGTGCGAGCGGCATCTATAGCCAGCGATGAGGTTGTTTCACCTTTTTTATTGTCGCAGAAATATCTGCTCTCTATGCCAGTACGTGTACGTATCCACTCATCACTTGTGTCAACATAACGTAGCATGTCATTATTGCTTACGCAATTTTGGGGTAGAGCCCGCGCTGTAGATATAATAGAAAGACCTGTCATTTTTTACTCCTTATATGGAAAGTTGGATATATCTGAAATATGTACACCAGCACAATGAAACACGAAGATATTTGCCAGTGCAAAAGTATATTGTAGAAATCATTCTTATTCAGTATAACATCTAAGATATAAAAGTCAAGCAACCCTCTATCAAAATTAACAAAAAATATACTAATTTGTTTGTATGCTACTGTTGTACTGCATATAGGCGTGCATATATGTCCTGTTGCAATACAAAAAAGCTACAATATGGCAACAAATACAAGGTCTTTTCACCATAACAATGCTGTAAAATTGACTTGTGCGTATTTTTGTGATAAAATAGTACCAACAAAAGCGACAACAACTTAGTAAATAATACCAAATAGCAAGCTAATTAAAGCTAGCTGAGCTATAGATTTATCATAGTTTAATAAATGTAGTAATATACTATAACATAATTGTTTGAAAGGAACTATACATATGTGTGGAATTGTTGGATATACAGGTGCTGGCACAGCAAAAGACAGGCTTTTATCAGGGCTTATGAGGCTAGAATATAGAGGATATGACTCGTCGGGAATATCTGTGTTTAATGAAAATGGGCAAATAGAAACATACAAGACACTGGGCAGAATAGCAGCCCTAAAAGAGTTGGTTAAAGACAAAATAGAAACAGCAAATTGTGGGATAGGACACACTAGGTGGGCGACACATGGCATACCGTCAGATATAAACGCACACCCACATTATACAGAAAAGCTAAGCCTTGTACACAATGGTATTATAGAGAATTATTTGGAGCTAAAAGAATTTTTGCTAGAAAAGGGCTATACTTTTGTGTCGCAGACAGACACAGAAATTGCTGCTAAGTACCTTGACTACCACTATAATGGTGATGTGATAACAGCTATAAGAACAGCAACTGCAAAGATGAAAGGCGCGTATGCTTTCGCTATTATATTTAGCGACAAGCCAAACGAGATATTTGCAACAAGAAACGGTAGCCCACTTGTGGTTACACAGGCAGAAGATAGCTTTATGCTTGCATCCGATATGCCAGCTGTACTAGAGTTTACAAATAAATACTACACTATAGACACAGGCGACATAGCCCACCTAACAGCACAAGCTGGTGTGCATTTCTATGATAAAGATGGTAATAGCATAGAAAAACAAGTAAATATCTCTAACCTGTCATTTGAGCAGGCAGAAAAAGACGGATACGAGCACTACATGCTCAAAGAAATATACGAGCAGCCAAAAGCCCTAAAACGCACTATTTCACCAAGAGTTTCTGCTGAAAAACTGCCAGATTTTACAGGTGACAATATAGACGATAGCTTTTTTAATAAATTTAGCAACATTTATATAGTGGCTTGTGGTACTGCGTACTACGCTGGCTCTCTGGGTGGTCAAATGATAAGACAGATAGCAAATGTAAATGTACGGAACGAGATAGCATCTGAGTTTAGATACTCTCCACCAGTGATAACAAGTAGCGACCTTGTTATACTAGCATCGCAGTCTGGTGAAACAGCGGATACACTAGCGGCTCTGCGCTTGGCAAAAGAAAAAGGCGTAACCACGCTAGCAGTAGTGAATGTAGCAGGCTCGGCTATAGCGCTAGAGGCTGACTATGTAATTTATACACATGCAGGACCTGAGATAGCTGTAGCAAGCACAAAAGCTTTCACAGTGCAGGTGGCTACATTCTATCTTTTCGCTATAAAGCTTGCATTAGCTACAAATGTGATAGACGAGCAAGCTGCAAAAAACTATGTCTGTGACCTTGTGGGAACTATAGATGAGTTTGCAGATACTTTCTCTCTTGACAAGGAGTGCTTGGAGATATCAAAGACATTCCTAGACGCACATAGCATGTTCTATATAGGACGTGGGCACGATGCAAACCTATCGCTAGAGGGCGCGTTAAAGCTAAAAGAGATATCGTACATACACTGTGAGGCATATGCAGCAGGCGAGCTAAAACACGGTACAATATCGCTAATAACAGCAGAAACACCTGTTATAGCAGTGGTAACAGATGCTGAGCTTGCACCAAAGACTGTCAGCAATATGAGGTCTGTGAGGTCTAGGGGTGGACGTGTGACTGTGATTACACTAACAGACATAGAAATCCCAGAAGATGCATATGACAGGAAGATGGCTTTTGACTGTACAGCACCTATTTTCGCACCACTAAAGGCAGTTGTGCCACTACAACTACTAGCATACCATACATCTTGGCAAAAGGGCTGTGATGTGGATAAACCACGCAACCTTGCAAAATCTGTAACTGTAGAATAATATAGCATGCACCCAGTAACAAAGACACCCAGTGTTTTCTTGTTATTGGGTGTATATTTTTGCACTGTGATATAACCATGCTTTGCAACTGACAAACGCTAATATTTTTGTTATTATGGTATGGAATGTGCACTAAACAAGTACTGGTATTATTACCTAGAATTATGAGCAAAAAAGGAGTAACTAAAATTGGCAAGTATTCGTGATATGATAGAAAAACGCAGAACTTTTGCGATAATCTCCCACCCCGACGCAGGTAAAACAACATTGACAGAGAAGTTCCTACTATATGGTGGTGCTATAGCACTTGCAGGCTCTGTAAAAGGAAAAAAAACAGCTCGCCACGCAGTATCAGACTGGATGGAGATAGAGAAACAAAGGGGTATTTCTGTTACTTCTTCTGTTTTGCAGTTTAACTACAATGGTTGCTGTATAAATATTCTGGACACCCCTGGACACCAAGATTTCTCTGAGGATACCTACCGTACACTTATGGCGGCAGACTCCGCTGTAATGGTAATCGACGCTAGTAAAGGTGTTGAGCAGCAAACAAGAAAGCTATTCAAAGTTTGTGTAATGCGTAATATACCCATCTTCACTTTTGTTAATAAGATGGATAGAGAAGCTCAAAATCCATTTGACCTGATGGAAGAAATAGAAACAGAGCTAGGTATAAAAACCTACCCTGTAAACTGGCCTATTGGCTGTGGTCGTGACTTCAAGGGTGTTTATGACCGCACCACACAGGAGATATTATCTTTTACTGCTAATAACGGTCAGCGTGAGGTTGAGTCCACAAACCTTAGCCTACATGACCCAGACCTTGCAAGCGTAATAGGACAAGCAAACTACGACACTATCCGTGACGATGTAGAGCTACTGGACGGTGCTAGCTATGATTTTGATGAGCACGAGGTACAAACTGGTAAGCTATCCCCTGTATTCTTCGGCTCTGCTCTTACAAACTTCGGCGTTGAGCCATTTTTGGAGAGTTTCCTAAACATGACACCTCCCCCACTTGCTCGCTCTGCAAACGGCAAGGAGATAGACCCATATAGCGATGTTTTCTCGGCTTTTGTATTCAAAATACAGGCTAATATGAACAAGGCTCACCGTGACAGAATTGCATTTATGCGTATATGCTCTGGTAAGTTCGAGAAAAATATGGAAGTATACCACGTGCAAGGCAACAAGAAACAAAAGCTAAGCCAGCCACAGCAGATGATGGCACAGGAGCGTGAGATTATAGAAGAAGCATATGCTGGTGATATTATCGGTGTGTTTGACCCAGGTATTTATTCCATAGGCGATACACTGTGTAGCCCTGGGCATAAGTTTGAGTTTGAGGGTATACCCACATTTGCTCCTGAGCATTTTGCACGTATCCGCCAAAAAGATACACTAAAGCGTAAGCAGTTTGTAAAAGGCACAGAGCAAATAGCGCAAGAGGGTGCTATACAGATATTCCACGAGCCTTTCTCCGGTATGGAGGAGCTAGTAGTGGGTGTTGTTGGTACGCTACAGTTTGATGTACTGCTTTATCGCCTAAAAAATGAATACAACGTAGAAATATTAATGGAAAACCTACCTTTCCGTTTTATACGCTGGATAGACACGCCAAACCTTGACCCAAAAACACTTAACCTAAGCTCTAGTACAAAAGTTGTGCAGGATTTCAGGGGCAGAAACCTATTGCTTTTCTGCGATAACTGGAGTATAGACTGGGCAATCGAGCGCAACAAAGACCTTGTACTTTCTGAGTTTAGCAAAAACTAACGCAACTGAACGGAGTAATATAATTAATGTCTGATACCACTAATACTACACAAAATATCAGCGAGAACCCCATGGCAACAAAACCTGTGTTACCGCTTGTTTTCTCCATGTCACTGCCATCTATTTTCTCCATGCTAATACTAGCACTATACAACATAGTAGATAGCATGTTTGTCGCATGGCTGAGCGAGGATGCACTAGCCGCTGTTTCTCTCGTGTTCCCTGCGCAGAACCTCATAATCGCCCTAGCCTCTGGTACTGCTATAGGTATAAATAGCCTTGTTGCACGCCGTCTGGGTGAGAAAAACCAAAAAAGTGCAAACAGCGCTGCCACCCACGGAATATTGCTAGGTGTGCTAAATGGTATTTTCTTTGTGATATTTGGCGCTATTTTTATAGAGCCATACTTTACTTCCATGGCAGATAACCCAGAGCTTGTTGACATGACTATGCAGTATGCAGAAGTTGTCCTATACCTTGCTGTTGGTGTTACGCTCTCTATAAATATAGAGAAAATACTACAAGCAACTGGCAATATGATAGGCCCTATGACTATAATGCTCACTGGCTCTATAATAAACATCATCCTAGACCCCATACTCATTTTTGGCCTGCTTGGGTTCCCTGCTCTGGGTGTACGCGGTGCCGCTATAGCTACTGTAATAGGGCAGTTCTGTGGCTGTCTGTGGGGCATATATCTGATAGCACGAAAAAAAGAGAAACGTATACGAGTTTCTTTCCGTGGCTTTAAGCTGGACTGGGCAATACTAAAAAGCATCTATGTAGTAGCTCTTCCGTCCATTATTATGCAGTCTATAGCATCTCTTACTATTACCGTGCTCAACATGATACTACTTGGTTTCTCAGAGCTTGCTGTTAGTGTGCTCGGTGTGTACTTCAAGCTACAGTCATTTATTATGATGCCTGTTTTTGGTATCACCAGTGGCCTTATGCCCATCATGGGATTTAACTACGGCGCAAAAAACAAAAACCGTCTTATGGAAACTTTCAAGCTTGGCCTAATTGCTGCTTTTGCTATTATGATTACAGGCACACTTATTTTCAACTTTTTCCCAGAGCAATTAATGGCAATATTTGATGCCGAGGAAGAACTTGTAGCCATGGGTGCACAGGCTATGCGCATCTTATCATTAAGCTTTATCGGTGCTGCTTTTGGTATTATCACCTCTACCATGTTCCAGTCCATAGGCAATGGTCTATATAGCCTGATACTATCCCTCATTCGCCAGGTGGTTGGCGTACTACCACTTGCTTGGTTCCTTTCCCAGTTTGGGCTTGTATATGTGTGGATGGCATTGCCACTCGCAGAGCTTGTTGCTGTTGCTGTTGCGGTATTCCTATTGATAGTAACCTATAAAAATAAAATCAAGCCACTACAAGCAGATAACGCAATATAACACCACAACCCCTTACACAGCTTTATTGTTGTATAGGGGTTTTCCCTTTTTCTGGTATAATAATTATATCAATTTCTAATACTATTTTGTATTTTATTAGTTTATCCAGTGATATTCTTGTTTTTTTTTGTACAATGTTGTAAAAATATTGTATTTCCTTGTATTCAAGTAAAATTTATGTTATAATTAGCCGCTATAAAAACGATTTTTTTGACTGTTTTTCTGTTTTTAGGATATCCGCACAACTACTTTTCATTTGATAAACACGTTCTTAATAGTCGTTGTACATCACTTCGTACCAATTGTCCTACATTTTTATATGTGGATGTTATGTGCAATTGCCTGCTTATGTATTAGGTAGGATATAGCCCCATAATGCCCCGTCCATTCCGTACTTCACTATGGTCGGGTGCACATATTCATTAAAATTTTATGTCGAGGTGAAGCGGCAGAATTGGAGTATTGAAATGTCGGAGAAAAAAACGCTTGGCACGCCCTACACATTTGAGGGAAAGATACCTCTTAAACAAGCAATCCCACTTGGTCTACAGCATGTATTAGCTATGTTTGTAGGTAATCTAACACCTATACTTATTATCACAAGCGCATGTGCAGTTGGCGGTAGTGCAGACGAATTTGCAGCTATACAAGTATCTTTGCTACAAAATGCAATGCTAATAGCAGGTGCTATCACACTTTTGCAGCTATTTTCTATAGGTCCTGTAGGCGGAAAAGTTCCTATCATCATGGGTACAAGCTCTGGGTTTATTGGTGTATTCAATAGCGTTACCACTGTTATGGGTGGCGGTATACTAGCCTATGGCGCTATCATGGGTGCCTCTATCATCGGTGGTATTTTTGAGACTGTGCTTGGCGCATTCCTAAAACCACTTCGCAAATTCTTTCCATCTGTTGTAACTGGTACTGTTGTTATGGCTATCGGTCTTTCACTTATTGGTGTTGGTGTCGGCTCTTTTGGTGGTGGCACATCTTCAAAAGACTATGGCTCTGTAGAAAACCTGCTTATTGGCCTTGCTGTAATGATTATTATATTGCTTTTCAAACACCTATGTAAGGGTACTGCTAGCCATTCCTGTATACTTATTGGTATCGTTGCTGGATATATTATCTGTGCTATACTACCACTATTCCTAGACACTACTGCTGTAACAGCAGATGGTGTTGAGTACACAAAATCTTGGGTGCTTAACTGGAGCAAAATAACAGAGGCTTCTTGGGTTTCTGTACCACAGTTTATGCCTGTAAAACCAGTGTTTGACTTGCGCGCTATTATCCCTATACTTATTATGTTTATCGTTACTGCTGTAGAAACTCTAGGTGATGTATCTGGCGTTGTAGAGGGTGGTATGAACCGTGAGGCAACTGATAAAGAGCTTGCTGGTAGCGTAATGTGTGATGGCGTTGGCTCTGCTATTGCTGCACTATTTGGCGTTCTTCCTAACACTTCTTTCAGCCAAAATGTTGGCCTTGTAACTCTAACAAAGGTTGTTAACCGTTTTGCACTAGCTTGCGGTGCTATATTCCTTATCCTATGTGGACTAATCCCAAAACTATCTGCACTACTATCAATCATGCCACAGAGCGTCCTTGGTGGCGCTGCTGTTATCATGTTCTCTTCTATCGTTATGAGCGGTATCCAGCTAATAACAAAAGAGCCACTAACAGCTCGTAGCATTACTATCGTTTCTGTTTCTCTTGGTCTTGGCTATGGTATGGGCGTAAATGCTGCAATACTAAACCAACTACCAGACCTACTAAAGCTAATCTTTGGTGGCGGTGGTATTGTTCCCGCGGCTTTTGTTGCAGTTATCTTCAATATCCTACTACCAAAAGACAAACCAAACTCCACAGATGACAGCTCAGAAAAAGCTGAGGTTGCTGTGTCTTAATTAAAGGAGGCTACAAGGTGTTAAATATCAGTAATTACCACAGGGCAAAAAGTATAGAGGAAGCCTATGAGCTTAACCTCAAAAAGAACAATGTTGTTCTTGGCGGTATGTTGTGGCTAAAAATGCAAAGAAAAAATGTTGGCACTGCAATAGATTTATGTGATTTGTGCCTTGATAAAATAGAAGATATGGGTGATGAATACCACATAGGTGCTATGGTGTCGCTCAGAGATATAGAAACCCATGCAGGGCTTAACAATATGACTTGCAATGCATTTAATGATGCTCTTAAACATCTTGTTGGTGTGCAGTTTAGGAACCTTGCAACCATTGGTGGCAGTATATTTGCACGTTTTGGTTTTTCTGATATTCTAACAGCCCTCCTAACGCTAGATTGCAAACTAGAGTTCCATAAAAAAGGCATAGTTTCTTTGGAGAGCTTTGTTTCTGGCGATATCGAGCGTGATATTTTGACAAAAATAATAATAAAGAAGCAAGACTATAGGACTGTCTTTCTTTCTCACAAAAATTCCAAGACAGATTTCCCAGTGCTTAACTGTGCAGTAACCGAGCACGAGGGTGAGTATATCTGTGCTGTTGGTGCAAGACCACAGAGAGCGACTATTGTAAAAGTAAGCAAAGATGACAACACTGCACTACTTGCAAAAAAAGTGAGCGACAAGCTTGTTTTTGGTGATAATATGCTTGCTAGTGCTAATTACAGGCAGCATATTTGTACTGTGCTAATAACACGTGCAATAGAAAAATTGCAGGAAATGGAGTAAGCTATGGATATAAAACTAACACTTAACAATAAAACTATAGCTGATAGCATAGACGCGGATATGCTGCTAATTGATTTTCTGAGAAACCATGGTTGCTATAGTGTAAAGCGTGGTTGCGAAACCGCTAACTGTGGTCTTTGCACTGTGCTTATGGACAATAAACCTGTGCTGTCCTGTGGTGTTCTTGCTGCGCGTGCTATGGGCACAGAGATATTCACACTGGAGGGGCTACAAGAAGAAGCGAGCGACTTTGTTGGCTTTATTGCAGACCAAGGTGCAGAGCAATGTGGCTTTTGTAACCCCGGCCTAGTTGTAAACACTGTCGCGCTACTGCGTGAAAACAGTGACCCTACGGACGACGAAATCATAGCTTTCCTTGCTGGCAACCTGTGTAGGTGCTCTGGCTATGATGGACAACTGCGTGGAATTAGAAATTTCATCGAATATAAAAAGAGAGGTGAATAGCAGTGTCGTATTCTTATGTTGGTAAAGCTGTCAGAAAAAAAGACTCCATGCAACTACTACTGGGCAAACCTGTGTATGTTGACGATATAACAAGCAGAGATTGCCTAATAGTAAAAGTACTACGCTCTCCTCACGCTAATGCCATGATAAACAGCATTGATACCAAGACTGCACTGCTAGTCCCAGGTATTGAGTGTGTGTTCACATATGAGGACGTGCACAATGAGCGTTTTACAATGGCTGGGCAAACATACCCCGAGCCATCTCCATATGATAGACTGCTACTGGATAAACATCTGCGCTTTGTGGGTGATGCAGTGGCTATTGTCGCTGGTACAACAGAAAAAGCTGTAAACAAAGCACTAAAGCTGATAAAAGTTGACTACGAGGTGCTAACCCCTGTTCTTGATATGGACACTGCTAAGGACAATGCAATTCTTGTCCACCCAGAGGAAAACTGGAAATCCCTATGTAATGTTGGCGCTGACAACAAGCGTAATCTATGTGCTTGTGGTAGTGATAGTGACGGTGACGTGGACGAGGTATTCTCCCAGTGTGATATAGTTTTCGAGCGCGAATTCCATACACAGGCGTGTAACCAAGCAATGATGGAGCCGTTCACCGCATATGCTGAGATTGATATATATGGGCGACTACACATGACAGCATCTACACAGATTGTTTTCCATGCTAGGCGCATACTTGCAAATGCACTGGGTATATCCAAGAGCAAAATACGTGTAACTAAGCCAAGAATTGGTGGTGGTTTTGGTGCTAAGCAGACTGTAGTAGCGGAGGTATACCCTGCTTTTGTCACATGGAAAACAGGCAAAAGCTCCAAGATTGTATATACTAGGGAGGAGTCTTTGATAGCATCTTCCCCAAGGCACGAGATGAAAATGAAAGTAAAGCTGGGTGGTATGAAAGACGGCACCATAAGTGCACTGCAAGTATATACCCTATCTAATACTGGCGCCTATGGCGAGCATGGTCCTACCACTGTTGGGCTATCAGGGCATAAGTCCATACCTATGTACAGCAGAGGGCTAAAGGCTTTTCATTTCTCCTATGATGTAGTTTACACAAATATACAGTCGTCCGGTGCTTACCGTGGCTATGGTGCTACACAGGGTATTTTTGCAGTAGAGAGCATGGTTAATGAGTTTGCAGATATGGTAGGCATTGACCCCATATTGCTTAGAGAAAAAAACATTGTCCACGAGGGTGATGTTATGCCTGCATATTATAACGAAAAAGTAGAGGCATCAAGCCTTGATAGATGTATAAAAAAAGCCAGCGAGATGTTTAACTGGGAAGAAAAATCACAGGTGCGTGACATGGGCAACGGCAAGGTAAGAACGAGCGGTATTGCTCTTGCTATGCAGGGCTCTGGCATATCTGGTGTTGATGTTGGCTCTGCTACTATAAAGCTTAGTGATGACGGTGATTATCACTTGCTGGTTGGTGCTGCTGATATGGGCACAGGCTGTGATACTATACTTGCACAAATGGCGGCAGAGTGCCTAGAGTGTGATATTGACAAGATAACTGTATTTGGCGCAGACTCCGATATTTCTCCGTATGACTCTGGCTCGTACGCATCCTCTACCACATATATTACTGGCAAGGCTGTAGAAAAAGCTTGCTATGATTTACGCAAGAACATCTGTGAGATTGCCGCTACTATGCTTGCTTGTGATGAAGATGAGCTTGTATTCTCTGGTGACAAAGTTGCAAAAGCAGATGGTAGTGCAGAAGTTTCCCTTGTTGACATTTCTACAAAATCTATGTGTGGTAACAATGTACCAATGCAAATTACACAGTCCCATACATCACCTGTATCACCACCGCCTTTCATGGTGGGTATGGTAGAGATAGAGCTGGACACGCTAACTGGCGCACTGGAGCTACTGGACTATGTTGCAGTTGTGGACTGTGGCACACCTATCAACCCAAATCTTGCACGAGTACAGACAGAGGGTGGCTTGGTACAGGGTATAGGCATGGCGCTAACAGAGAGCATCACTTACTCAAATACTGGTAGCCTAACAGAAAAAAGCCTAATGACCTACAAACTGCCCACACGTATAGATATCAGCAGACTACGTGTAGATTTTGAGCAGAGCTATGCAAATTCTGGGCCTTTTGGTGCAAAATCCATAGGCGAAATAGTTATAAACACACCCTGCCCTGCTATTGCACATGCTGTGTTCAAGGCTACAGGTGCATGGCATAGGAGCTTGCCTATGACACCGGAGAAAATCTGGGCAGCAATGGCTGATACTCAGGAGTAACTATGATTTATTTCATTTATCTCGCAGCTGGGAATTCGTCTCGTTTTGGCAAAGATAATAAGCTACTACACAACTATGATGGCTGTGCAATTTTTAGGCATACTCTGGATAAACTCTGTAGTGCCTGCAAACACCATAGCCATACAGATATCATCGTTGTTACTAAGCATAGCGAGATTTTATCATACACAAAAGACATGGGTATCACCACCGTGTATGAGCCGGAAATGCCAAACCAAATATCCTATACTATAAAAGCTGGTATACACGCTATAAAACAGCTAAATGACGAGGATTTTTTGGTTTTTGTGGTAGCTGACCAACCACTATTATCAGCAAATACACTAGAAAAATTTATATCCATAGCAAAAACAGATGTGCTAACTGCCTCAGCTTTTTATGGAGATACCAGAGGCAACCCCACTATGTTTTCTGCAAAGCTTGCACCACAGCTATTGTCACTACGTGGCGATGTTGGTGGCAAGGTTATTTTATCAAAATATCCACCCGCTAGAATACCCGTGGATAATAAACTAGAGCTTGTAGACATTGATACTATAGATGAACTACACCAGCTCCAACAAAACAAGTAAAATGCTACTATGTTAGCTGTTATCATGAAGGGAGATTATTATGGAAATATTAAAAGACAGGATAAGAAAAGACGGTGTTGTAAAAGCTGGCAACATACTAAAGGTAGATAGCTTTCTTAATCACCAAATGGACATAAAGCTATTTAACCAAATAGGCGAGGAGTTCAAAAACAGGCTTTCCGACATTAAAGTTGACAAGATACTAACAATAGAGGCATCTGGAATAGGCATTGCTGCAATAGTTGCACAATACTTTGATGTACCAGTAGTTTTTGCAAAAAAATCTCAGTCAATCAACCTTGACGGTACCATGCTGTGTGCAACTGTGGAGTCCTTTACACACAAGGAAACTCATAAGGTAATAGTCGCAAGCCGCTTTGTAACACCTGGCGAAAATGTTTTTATAATAGATGACTTTTTGGCTAATGGCTATGCAACACAGGGCCTATGTGAGATTGTTGAGTCTGCACATGCTAATGTAGTAGCTATAGGTATCATAATAGAAAAAGGACACCAAAAAGGTGGTAAAATATTGCGCGAAAATGGATATCGTGTGGAGTCGCTAGCAATAATTGATGAGATGGACGCAGAAAACGCTACCATCACTTTTAAAGAGGATTAATAGAGGTAATAATGAAAATAGCACAAAAACTCATACTGTTAATGGTGGTAATAGTCTTTACTTTTTCTGCCTGTTCTGTAGATACAAGCGAAGTTAATTCTACACCAAGTACAGTTGAAGATACTGGTATATCCTTAATCGACCAAGCAGGAAGAGAAGTAACACTAGAGGAGCCTGCACAGACTATAGTGAGCACCTACTACATAACTACCTACGCCACTATAGCGCTAGATGTATCCGACAAGCTGATAGGTCTTGAGAATAAGGCAGAGAGTAGGCCGATATATGCGCTATCTGCTAGTGAGCTGTTAGAGTTACCACAGGTTGGCTCACTAAAAGAGTTTAACCTAGAGGCTGTAGCAGAGCTAAAACCCGACCTAGTACTAATGCCTGTTAGGCTACTGGAGCAAGCTAATACGCTTAATGACTTGGGCATAAATACACTGGTAGTAGACCCAGAAACTAAAGAGGGTCTGGAACTGATGATGCAGAACATTGCTACTGCCACTGGTAGCGAGGCTCGTCTACAGGAGCTTTTACAGGCACAGGACGAAATATACAGCGCTGTAGCTACTCTAACAGATGGCAAAGAGCATGTTAGCGTGTACATGGGTAGCAACTCATCTTTCCTTGAAACTGCTACAGCGAATATGTATCAAAACACTTTGATAACTGAGGCTGGCGGGCAAAATGTTTTCTCTGATATAGATGACAATTATTGGACAGCTGTGTCCTATGAGGCTATAATAGAGAAAAACCCAGATGTCATCATTATACCTACTGGGGCATCATACACTGTGGAGAGCATACTTGCAGATAAAAACCTTGTAGACGTATACGCTGTTGCTAATAATATGGTCTATCAAATGCCTACAGGCTATGAGGAGATTGACTCCCCTGTTCCATCCGGTGTTCTTGGTGTATATTGGCTATCAGTAATCCTGCACGGTAGCGATAATGATATTAGCGCATATCAAGAAGCTTTCAGTGGTTTTTATAGCCAGTTCTACGGCTTTGAGATAGAATAATACACCACTTAATATAGCGAAGTATCAAGGCTTGTTCTTTGGTATTTCGCTATTTGTTTGCAAAGAGTAGCCACGTATAGTATAATAAATAAGCAGATATTACAAAAACCAACAAAGAAAAGGAGTGCGCAAAATGAGAGCTAGAACAAATTTAATACTTTTACTCAGCGTTGCTATTTTGTTTGTGCTGGTATTTATCTCTGTGGTTGTTGGTAGCTTTTCACTTACTCCTAGCGAGATAATAGGTATAGTAACTGGCAGTTTGACCGATACTGTAGAGTCACGCGTGTTCTTTAATTTACGCTTGCCACGTACCGCTATGGCAGTGCTGTCTGGTTTATCACTTGGGCTTTCTGGCGCTATATACCAAATAATTTTCAGGAACCCACTGGCATCACCAGATATCACAGGCGTTGCATCTGGTGCGTCACTCGGCGCAGGGCTTGCAATAGTAATGCACGCAAGCACACCGCTAGTCATCATTCTTTTCTCGTTCTTGGGTGGCATATTGTCTTTGGTGGCATTATTTTTCTTAACATATATAACAGGTATGCGCAGAATGAGCAACTTTCTTTTTGCTGGCATAGTTATAAAATGTCTTGCCGATGCTGGACTGATGATAGTAAAAACTATCGCCGACCCACACAGCCAGCTAGCAGCTATTGAGTTTTGGATTATGGGGTCGCTGGCAACTGTGACAGCAGAAAAGCTCACACTACCACTGATAGGTATTTGCATTTCTATCGCTGTCTTATTGTTGCTATATCGGCAAATACTCCTGCTAAGTCTGGGTGACGAGAACGCTATTGCAGTCGGCATAAACCCCACTCTGTGGCGAGCAGTTTTGCTAACAGTATCTACTTTTATGATATCCTGCACTGTTTCCATCATTGGCACAGTCGCGTTTGTTGGTCTTATAGCACCACATATAGCACTGATGATAACAAGAAACAAGGGTGGCACACATTTATTCAGTAGTATGATAATCGGTGCTATTATCACAGTTTTTGCAGATATTGTCGCAAGGACAGCATCTAGTGGTGCAGAGCTACCACTGAGTATCCCTGTAATTATTATATCTGTACCTGTGCTTGTTTTCTTGGTTATAAAAACACGGGGTGAAACAGTATGAGTATAATTTTTAGCGTGGATAAGCTGGCTATAGGCTACAAAAAAATTATAGCAAAAGATATCAGTTTCACTGGGAACGAGGGTGAAATCATAGGTATTCTAGGTGCTAATGGCTCAGGAAAGTCCACCCTGCTAGGTGCGCTCTGTGGTATTAACAAGGTTTTTTCTGGTGCTGTTACTGTAAACAATGTAGATATTTGCAAGCTATCGACCAAGGACAGGGCGAAATATATTAGCTATTATACACAGCGAACACCACAGATGGACGGATTTTTGGTGCACCAGATTATCGAGATGGGTCTATATGCCCAACAGAGTGACATTTTTGGTAATACTGATAATGGTGAGCTAGCAACAGCCGCAAAGATTTTTGGCGTGGAACATTTGCTACATCATGAGTACCACAAGCTTAGCGAGGGGCAACGCTCCATGGTTTTTCTCGCAAAGACATTTGCACAGAACACCCCAGTTATACTGCTAGATGAGCCTGATAATAACTTGGACTATAGCAATATGCACTACCTTTTCTCGGCATTTAGAGAGCAGGTTATTTCCTGTAATAAATGCGGTGTTGTAGTGTTACACAACCCATCTCTAGCGCTTAACTTCTGTGATAAAATTATTATTTTCAGTGGTGGCACAACCTCTGCCCCCATTGACATAATAAGCTCTACTACACAGGAGCTTGAGAGCTTGCTAAAAGAAATCTACCCCGAGCTTGTCGTAAGGAAAGACGAGGTAAGTGGAATGTTTTACTCACTTTTTGATATTAACTCAGCACGTAAAAAAGGTGGCATAGTCTGATGGCTATGTCACCTTTTTTGCTATATTATACTATTTTAATTTGGCACATTTCCATGGCTTTTAGTGCATTTAGGTGGCTCTCTTTTGTTACACCAGCACAGCAGTCCGCATCAACTGTGACTTGCGCCTCTGGGAAACTTGCTTTTAATATCATCGCATTGCTGATTACACAAATATCAGTGCACAGCCCAATAAGTGTGAATGTCATCTCGCTATTATCTGGGTTAATTTGCTGAATGAGCTGTGGTAACTCACTCGCACCAAAGGTTATTTTATCGTGGACATACTCCCCCACTAGGTGCCTAAGCTCTGGGTGAATTTCATAACCCTCTGTGCCTTTTATGCAGTGTGGCACAGGCAAGTTCCTACCCTCCTGTGTTTCTAGGTAGTTATCAAAATGTGTATCTCTTGTGAAAATAACAGTACCGCCAAAGCTCTCTATCTTTTTTGCAACATTTGGCAGTATCTCCACTGCCTCTTTTGTTCCCAAGCTACCATCTACAAAATCTACTTGCATATCAACTACAATCAGAAAATTTCTCATAACAATCCTCCTACCAAATCTCAAAAAACATCATCATAGCTGGTATAAATGCTGCAAATATACCCTCTGCTATGCACAGATATGCTGTGAATTTACCCAGTGGTTTTTTCAGCACTGCCTCTACAAAAGTGCTACCCCACAAAATCGCCCATGCAAACCACAGATAAGCATAATTATAAGCACCACTATCCAAACAGGACACACCCATAATAATTGCAAAAACTGCCACCATTATAGAGTACCAACCATTTGCTTTTGGGTCTAGACCTAGTAGCAAATTACAAGCAATGATTGCATATGTAAAACCGAACAAAAAGCCACCGCCAACATTGCAATAATCCATCATTGTTTGTGCTTGGCTCAGCCCTATGAAATTGCCACCAATCAGCACTATTGCTGTAATAACATTCATCAGTGCCATACTTTTTGCATCAACCTTTTGCAATATTAAACTTCCATTAGAAATAAGTGTAATCCCCACAAATAACAAAGCTACAGCTAACATATAAATACTCCATTCCGCCGCTTCACGTCGGCACAAAATTTAATAGAAAAATACTCTCTTAACCACGTGAAGTATAGGAATGATTAAGAGTATTTCTGCACATATTGCGACTAAGCGAGCTTTGCGAGTGCAGTCCGCTGTGCATAAGTTTAGTTTAAAGAGCACACAACTTGAAATTTATATGATTTTTCTTTCAAACTAATCTCCTTCTTCTTTTATGTATATACATATGTCTTGACACATGTGATTATAGCAAAAACCACCAAGTTTGTCAAGCGAAAATTATCTGAAACGCTAATGTTTTGCGCATAATTACAATATTATTATAGTGACATTTTCAAATACACCATATCTATCAACTGCACACCAGCCTCAAATATTGGGTGGTCATAATTATCTGTAAAGAAATTTGGCACTCTGTGACTCTCTACAAACCCGCATCTTTTGTAAAATGGTATCGTGAGTGGACTGTCACCAGTGCCTACAATCAAGGTATCATGAGTGCTTTTATACTCGTTAGCAACAAACTCTATTAGCTGTCGTGCATACCCCCTACCCTGTAGCTCCACAGCTGTTGCCATATTTTTTATCTCCAGCACTCCCCCACCCTCGTCCGTAACTACACATATGCTAGCTGCCTCATTACCCACATACAGTGCATACATCTCGCCACGCTCAAGGTACTTCTCTATCATATTTTCTTGCTCATCACCTAGGAGTAGCAAGCTTAAAAAGCTCTTTTTATTCTCTTCTATTTTTTTAATCATAATAATACTCCAAAGTCTAGCTTGAATAGCATTCAGCTTGAAAATTGTATAATTGTTCTTTCAAACTACACCCTTAACAAAACAGCGAAACATCGGGGGTGTTCCCCAATACTCCGCTGCTTTTTTAAATATTTTGTTTGCTCGGCTCATCTGCTATAGGCAAAAGCCTTTTTCTCTCATCACACTCTTTACTCTCTCGAAGTGCTGTGGTGTGGGGCAATGAAGTGTATGAAAGTGGTAATCATTTGTTATGCTACACAGCGGTAATGTGTGCGAATTCTTTATCTTTTCCAGAAATTCGTCTACATCATTCCTTGAATATATGCAAAGCTTCGCAGATAATTGCCCATAAATATCATGGTTTACAATCACATCTAGCACACCACAACCACACTCGATTATAGTCATAAGCTCTTGCTCCATATCATGTTTGCTGTGCTTGCAAGCTATAGTATATACCACCTGATTACCGCTCTCAAGGAGATATCCACGTGGTGTTGCAACAATCTTTTCGCCAGCTGCACGTAATAGCGCAATATCATTTACAATAATCTGTCTACTAACTGACAACATCTTACCAAAAGAAGTCGCGCTTATCGGTTGCTCCGTTGCCCTTAGTTTGTCCATAATATATTGCTTTCTGTCTTCAATAGCCATAGTCCACTCACTTTCGCAAAAGAAAAAATCCAGTTATAATCAGTTTTTGGACAGCGCCGCAACTGCTGTTCCATATAGGTTTAGGTTATCACCACTCAAGAACTCATAGTACCTAGTGTTTTCACCAGTTAGGTATGATTTCATGTAATACATCAGGCTTTCTTGATAGCCTTTTAGCTTGAAGAACGTTGTGCCCTCTGCCACTATAGCAACAGGCTTTGTAGGAGATAGACCCTTGCCTGTTTTTAAGATAGCACTTATTAGCTTGATAGCACAGAACTTAGCCGCACGCTCTATCATTGCATCTATGATGTGGTACAGCACTTCCCTGTCTTTTTCGTCCATAACATCAGTACCCACTACATCATTTTCAAAATGTGGGTTGTACATAAACAGGTTAAAATCCTTTAGCTCACAGTCCCCAATGCCACGGATGTGCTCACTATAGTCATCGCTAAACTGCCCAGCCTCTGCCGCTGCTTTTATCACTTGTACTATTAGCTCACCCAAGTATCTGCCGCTAACCATCTTCTCGAACTGATAGTCCCCAGGGTTGCCAGTTGTGCTATCATATGCTTCATCTATTGGGCTACGTGGTAGTTTATTATACGCACCGGACTCCACATTTATTATCATAGTATGGTCCTTGTCGTATGCAATTTTGCTTATATTAGCCACGTCCTCGACATAACAAATATTTGTACCAGTACCAAAAATAAAGCCAATATAGCTATCAAAAACTCTATTCGGAGTTATAGCCTTGCCACCAAGCAGTGTTGCAACTGTGTCATTTAGCACCACTATGCTTCTGTCTTTGCCATCTAGATTTTTTAGCCTGTCAATAATATTCTTGCCTACTTTTTCACCAATTACCTCTGGGGCCTTCACTTCTTTTGACCACTTTATAAGTGTAGCATCTTGGTTTTCATCTACTTCTGCTGCGTACGAAAAGCAAAAACCGATTTTCTCACTATCTTTCGCAACATCTTTGATGTAATCCACCATAGCACCAAAAAATTCTTCTTTTGATAGCTCTTTTTTCCTGCCTATCATCTCTGTATTGCTAAAGTTATCTAGGTGTGGGTTGCTGTGCTCGTCAAAAGCTATGGAGCCAACCCTAAGGTTTGTTCCACCAGCATCTATTACCATAGTTTTTTTGTCTGCAACACTACCCTCTTTCAGTGTAAGATAAGTTGGTATCATGTCTAGACTGCTATCGTCCGAGCAAAGTCCGCGCTCCATCTCTGCTATAAACTTTTTTACCTCTACTGCCATGTCAATATCTTCGTGATTTATTCTGTTCCGTGACAAAAATTCTGCTATCACATTATCCATTATTGTGCTCCTGTCATATAAACATTATTATAGTATTACTCTGCTACATTTATCAGTTTGTCAATCTCTATTAGCGCCAAAACGTAGATGCGCACTGCATCTAGTAGGTCTGTCGCGAGCAGTGCCTCATTTGGCTGATGTACACCGCCATGACCCTCTTTATAATCTGGCTTTGTATCTGTATCAATACCAAAACCAACTGCATTTTTTATATAGCGCGCATATGTACCACCGCCCATAACATATGGCACAGCTTTTTTGCCGGTTATGTTCTCATAAATACCACACAATGTTACTACTTTGGAGTCATCTTTTGGCATATACATAGGTGCACTATCGCTGTCTATATTGGAGCTCCAAACAGGTGCAGAGAAATATGTTTTCATACCCTCAGCCACCACATCACCACTATGTGTCACAGGGTACCTGATATTAAAGCTTAGCACTAGCTTGCCATCAACTGTTTTTGCAGTACCATTTATGCAAGTAAGTTTACCACTTGGCTCATCACTATGTGCTATCCCTATATTTTCGCCATGGTTGTCGCTATTAGCTGTAATAAGCGAGTTAAGCGTAGTTTTGTCACTCTGGGAAACACCATCTAGCGATACTATCGCCCTTGCAAGCCTTGTTATAGCATTGTCAGAACCTTCTGGGCTTGCTGCGTGGGAAGATATGCCAGTTGACACTATTGATATTTGCTCGCCATCTCTTGCTACGCTAATTTTCTTGTCGGATATTTTCTCTACCTCTGCCATTAGCTCTGCTGAATATGGCAGTACTGCCCTTGCGCTATCTGGCACCATATTGGACACCAAGCCACCAGCAAATGACACGATAGTTTCAAACGCACACTCAGCCACAGCACTCACTGCCATTATGCCTTTTTCGCCATGGCACACAGGGAAGTTTGTATCTGGCACGAAAGAAAAGTCAGGCATTTTTTGCTCTTTTATGTATTGTTTCAAGTCGCCCATACCTGTTTCTTCGCTACAACCAAAATACAGGCAAATTCTGCTATCAAATTCTACTCCTATTTCTTGCAGGCATTTCATAGCGTGCAGTCCCACAACAGCGGCATTTTTGTTATCAGCAACGCCACGTCCTACTAAAAAGCCATCTTTTTCTATCATATTATATGGGTCATTATCCCAGCCATCACCAGGTGGCACGACATCTATATGCGAGAATATGCCAATGCTTTTTTCTCCCTTGCCCATATGTGCAAGCCCATAGTAATAGTTCGCATTTTCTGTAGTAAAGCCCATTTTTCCAGCCATGTCTATAGCAATATCAAGTGCTTGTGCACAGCCCTCACCAAATGGGTGCTCACCCTGTGTTTCTTCACTAACACTTGGTGCACTTACCAATGTTTTCAGGTCGCCAAATATCCTTTCTTTGTTGCTCTCGATATAGCTATCAATCTTACCAAGTATTTCCTTGTTCAACCTTTTGTCCTCCAAATAAATATTATTTCAAAGTGCCACTATGCACTATTTTTTGTTTTCTGCGCTGTTGTGTTGGGGTGGTGGTTTCTGCTTCTGTGATTAGTTTGTACAAGGTGGTAGTTATGTACTACTCTCTGCTTCTGTGATTAGTTTGTACAAGGTGGTAGTCTCTGCCCTTTCTTGTTACTTGTACGTCACGACAAGTAACCAAACGTGATTTAGGGGGCAATGCGCGCGAGGCTCTCGCCCCCTAAAAACCCCCAGTGCACGCTCCACTGTACGAAAGCTCGCGTCTACTTGGCTCTACCAATAGCAATCTTTGCTTTTTCACGCACTAACTTTCCACAGAATTGTGGAGCTACTATGAGTTTCTTCGTTGTTGTGTTGGGTGATAGTTTGTTTTTCTTTTTTCAATGTTTGTAGGGAGCTACCCGTTCCTCGCGATATTGCGACC
>CAYJFF010000029.1:0-27750 GCA_964369345.1 uncultured Oscillospiraceae bacterium | reverse complement strand
ACTGACGTGTTAGCTTGTTTTTTTAGCGAGCCACCTTATATCCAGTCATCTCACCTATAAATAATACCCCATGGATTTTCTTTTGACATATCAGGCTTCGCTTCATCATTCCACGAACAATATGCCTCTGTATAATTCTCTGTTAAAAACATTGGTAAATATTCTTTAAAATTAGGAGCACATTTCATACTTTCAATTTCTTTTATTTTTGTCCAGAAAACTTTGCCTTCGTCGGTTTCTGAAATCAGTTCACCTGAATAATCAGTCGTTTTATAGAAGTATGTAAAATATTTATCTTCTGTTTTGTTATTATACCAATAGATAAAACCACATGATTTTAAATTGCAAATCTCCAGACCTGTTTCTTCTCTTATTTCGCGAATGGCACTATCATATATTGTTTCGTTATTTTCTGCATGCCCTCCTGGGAAAGATATCCCAGCCCATTTTTTTATTCTATCCTGCACCACTACCCCACCTGTATCAGGGTTTTGTACCATAACCATATTTGTTATTTCCAACTTAGGCATGTTTAACCTCCTATCATTTATATACACATCTGTAATAGCAAGTGGATAAGAATAAAAGCCATGCTAGATGACATTTTCATTTATAGCACCGCCCTACAGCACAGTTTTTCGTCTTATATTTGACTTTGCCAAATACAAATAGCATTTAGAGCTATTATACATTACTATAAATGTGAAAGCAAGAAAAGTTTCATTGTGATAAGGAAGTGTGAACACAGCTTTTGTGTATGGGTCATTTTGCCAGTAGCCAATATCCAACATTTCTATATTTCTGGTGCATTTATGTTCCACTGTGTAGTGTTTTTTGGTGACATTCTAAACATCTTGTCAATTATTCGTGCCATTGCTCTCATTTTTGCAGTCTGGTACCTTGTGTCGTCCCACAAATTCACACGCTCATCTGGGTCGTCTTTTAGGTTATATAGCTCACCATAGTCACGCTCTACATAATAAATCACCTTTATGTTATCTTCTATAATACCTTTTAGGTCGTGCGCCTCCATGTATACATATGGTAGAGCATTATCATCTTTGCCATTTTCCCAATATGTGTTGTATGGGTGGTTCTCCATATCCTGTGTAATTTCGTGGGTAGCTCCAGCTAGTGTTAAGCAAGTGGAGGCTATGTTAATATTAGTAACTAGGTCACTACAAACAAAACCCTCAAAGTCTTTAATTGCCGGCTTTACAAATAGCGGTATATGCATCAGCCCCTCGGAGAGATACTGCGCCTTGGTCACCATACCAAAATCACCCATAAAGTCGCCATGGTCGGTTGAGTAAATAATCACCGTGTTGTCATACTCGCCCTTTTCTTTTAGCATGTCTATAATTTTACCAATCTTGCTGTCAATCAACGACATATTTGCATAGTATGACCTCTTTGTTTTTTTGAACTTTTCTTCATCATACAAGTTTGTGTAATGTTTCGGGTTTAGCTTATAATAATGTGGTGGCTTTTGCTCTAGGTCTTTGTATGTAGAATTTGCTACTTTTATATCATCTAGCTCGTAAAGATCTGCATACTCTGTGTTCTCACAGTCATATGGCTGGTGTGGTCCTGGGAACGATATAGTCATGTACCACGGCTTTTCCATCTTTTGCCCAATGATATCTGACAGCACCTCACACCCTTTGTCGCCAACAAAGCTATCAATGTGGTCGCTTATATCACCTATCCAACTACCGCCACATATTAAATGTGCTTTGTATAGCTCCTTGATATTTTTTCCTTTTAGGTGCTCCGTATATGGAACAATCTCGCTCGGTGTCGCATTAGGCGAATGTCCATCAATTATGCACTCATAATCATGTCCCCTGTAAATCTCAGAATGAGCAAAATGTTGTTTACCCACCACCGCAGTGTAGTAACCTACTTCCTGCAACTTTGCCATATATGTAGTTTCTTCTTTTGGTAGCTTAGTTATAAATGTGGGGCAAGCACACTGTGTCGGAAACTTGCCAGTAACAATAGCTGCCCTAGATGGTACGCATGAGGGATTGGAACAATATGCATTGTCAAAAAAAACACTCTCTTTTATAAGCACATCAAGGTTTGGTGTTTTCATCACACTATTATTAAAAGAAAAAGTATCGTGGCGTTGTTCGTCCGTCATCAAGAATAAGATATTCGGTCTTTTCATATACTTCCCCCATTATTTTTTTGTTGTAGCCACTTAGTATATATATTATCTAGGTTATACCAGTTGTGTGGTGCATTATTAACATATTTATAAGTGTCAAAAATATCACCATTACCAAAAGCACGTGGGTCCTGTGTACGTACAAGTTCATGCTGCAGCTCTTGCCATAGCTTTAGTTTTATCTCATCATACTCGCTGTTCTTTGCAAGATTTATCATGCACTCTGGGTCTGCTACTATATCAAAAAGCTCCTCCTGTGGACGTAGCCCAAAAGAGAGGTTGTAATAGATATTATCATCACTTGCGTGGCGCATTAATATCTCCTTTTTAGTGGGTGATGGGTCACAGTTGCGATACCCTGTTTCTGGGTTTCCTGCTGGATATAAATCTGGTCTATAATTATGTATATACAGGTATTGTGGTGTGCGTATACATCTCACAGGGTAGCCTTTATTCTCTACTCTGCCTAAGTCATGTCGTTCTCTGCCCATATATGCACGGTCACGCGCTGGGTTTACTACACCACTTTTCTCCGAGTATAGTATATCTGTTAGGCTCTTTCCTGCAAATTCTGCTTTTGCGCCTGCAAGCTCTGCAAATGTTGGTGCAAAATCTATAAAAGATACTAAATCATCAACCCACCTACCACCTGCCACTTTTTCTTTATATGCCATAATCATCGGCAGGCGTATATCCTCCTCGTACATCTGTCCCTTTACACGTGGGAATGGACAACCATTATCGGAGGTTATAACTATCAGCGTATTACTATATTCCCCTATCTCTTTTAGATAATCTAGTATTTTACCCAGCTGTGCGTCAAACCAGTCTATCTCAAAACCATAGTCACAAAAATCAGTACGCACAGCATCACAGTCTGGCAAGTAGGTAGGTACTTGTATGTCGTCTTTACTCTTACCATAACGCTCGCCCTCACCCATAGTATATGCCCTGTGTGGCTCTTTGCAACCATACCAAAAATAAAAAGGCTTGTTCTCCGTATTGCTTGCTATGAAATCCTTGAAATTCTCTGCATAATCAATACTAGCTATACTGCTACCCACAGGTGGTGCAAGTGTCTTTTTGTTATATTCATCACCGGCGGGGTTACGCTTGTAACCATTAACCTCATAGTCACCAGGCCCCCAGCCTTTACCTGTAAAACCAACATGATATCCGCTATCCTCTAGCAAGTCTGGGAACAATATCTGGTTGCGTGGGAACTCACAAAAGTGGGTGCATGCAGACTCTAGTTGCCATGTGTGTTTACCTGTCAGTATAGATGCGCGCGAGGGTGCACACTTGGGGTTTGTGGTAAATGCATTAGCAAATATCACACCATCTTTTGCTACACTATCAATATTGGGTGTATTTACAAATTTATGCCCATATACCCCAAAATGAGAGGCATCGTCTGCTATTGCAAATAAAATATTTGGTCTTTTCACTTATTATACTCCTCAATTATCAATAAACTCTAACTTCAAATATACGAGCATGCTCATCGCCATAAGTTTTAGAAACGCTTATTTTTATGGTGTCACACTCTGTGTTGATTGCATACTTTTTAAAACGGTAAATATTATCCATTTCCTCTATAGTTTCAACTACGGTGCCATTACTTATAAACTCTACTTTAAAATCACGCACTAGCACGAGTGGTAGCTCTTTGGGTTGCTTTTTCTGCCTTTGTATAACCAATGTAGTCATCAAGGTAGACGATAGGTCGCAGTCAAACTTTATATGCAGCTCTTTTAGCTTTGTTGTTTTATCAAAGCTTAGTTTTAGCCACTGTACATCTACAATTTTCTCCGATATCCATGCGTTGTTCTCCTCGCCTGTATTGCGTGCAAACCCATTTATTACCTTGTGTGGTTCTGCATTATCTAGGCTGGAGGACGCACTTATGCTTGCAGTATGTGCCAGTGTTTTTTCCTCGGACTTTCGGTATGGAATATACATATCGTCACGTAGCAGGGTTTCCTGTAGCTCTACTATGTGTTTTTCTCCCAGTGCACGTGGCAAAATATCTTTATCCAGACACATAGATGCTGCCACACCAGCTGCCTCACCAGTAATGGCACAGGTTGCAATAACACGGGTGGAGCTCATAGCCATATGTGAGCAGGAGATTGCACGCCCACCCACAAACAAATTCTCTATATTGCGTGAATAGATGCATCTGTACGGAATATCGTATGGAGCTTTTATTTGCCCCCATACAGTGCCCTCTTCTTGCTCACCTGTAGCACGTATGCCACCGACCGAATGTGCATCAAGCGACCAACCACCATATGCAATAGCATCTTCCTTACGCTTACCCTCATAGCAGTCGTTTTCATTGAGTACATAGTCACCATACACACGGCGAGATTCTCGCTTACCCGGTATAGCACATACCCAGTCAAGTGCAAGATTCTCGACTAACTCAGGTGCTAAGTTTCCAGAGTTTTTCATATAATCAAACACGCCAAATGCCCATCTATATAGCTCGTCACGTATTTCTTCATTATCTTCTATTACCGCTAGGTCATCGCCACCTACCTCAACCCACCAGTATCCGTGGTTTATGTTACCAAAGCTACGTGCACCTAGTTTTTCTTTGGTTACTTCATATGCCCAGTCTGGGCGTTTAAATGGTGTTGGCTTACCACAATCAATAGTAGTAAACATAACAGTACTACCCATTGTGTGGTGGTCTGCTATATCTGGTGCAGATTTCTCGTTGTACGTAGCCTTGCTCTCACGTCCTATAGTATAGTCTGCGCCCACCATCGCTGCAAGCATGCCATCGCCTGTGGCATCAATAAAGATATCGCCTTTGAAGTTATACTCTGTTTCGTTAGTATTACACACAGCATAAACGGCTTTTACCCTATTATCCAGCACTGTTGCACTACTAACATGGGTGTTTAGGTACAGGTCTAGGTTTGGCTGTAGTGTGCATTTCTCCCATAGTACAATATCTGCTATATTAAATGAATACTGTGGATTAACCGCCTTAGTCGCATGCTGTATCTCGTTAATAATACCTGTTTCTATAAAATTTGCAAATTTCCCATGACGTGCTGCACCATTGATGTTTACACGTATCTCAGAGCTTGCATTGCCACCTAACACAGGTCGGTTTTGTATGAGTGCAGTGTTTTTCCCGTGTCGTGCTGCTGCTAGTGCTGCCGAAACACCAGTCATACCACCACCTACTACAATTACCTGATAATCTTTGTTTATTATCTTCATTCCTCAGACGCCCCTTTTATGAAATTGTTTTCAAAAACCAACTCACCTACATGCGCAAGCTTTATAGGCATATCTGCTGTAGATTTTAACCCATCAGCAACGAATGTATTGCCACGCACTGTTATCTTCTCTACGCTCTGCCCATAAAACAGCGGGAGGTCATTTATTGTTATCTCATTATCTTCTATCAAAATATTTTTGTGATAGTATCTTCCGTCCTCGTTTTCTTCCATTTCTGGGTCAATGTCAAATATTGCTTTTCCCCATGCGGCAGTGTTTCTACGACTAAATTTATTATTTCTTATAACCACATTGCTTGTCGCACCGGACTCATACCAATTATCCATATCTCCACTTATTTTTATACAAGCACCCTCGCTATCCACAATATTACCCTCTACCAATATGTCTTTTGCGCCAGATAAAAGTATGGAACGCGCACGGTTTTTGCCACAAATATTATTTCTAAATATTACTACTGGGTATGCCTGTGCATTCTCTATGCAGTAGTCTATGTCATCTTTAAAATCAAATGGCTGTGTAAAATACAGCTCATAATATTTATTGTTTATTACCTTGTAGTCAGCTAGTTTTGCACTACCCTCTAGTAGCATAGTTTTGTCATTATGCAGTGTTAGCTCCGCCCCTATTTCTAACCCAAAAGCACCCACTTGCTGTCTGTGTGGTATCTCAACTACTACATGGCTGTCATCTATTATTTTTGTTACACGCAGATAGTTTCCGTGTACATTTATGCTGTCATCTAGCTGGTTTTCAAAGCGGCAGCCTTCAACTAACAGTGTTCCTTTACAGCCTACAAAATGTGTAGCATCTGCATTTGCGGATACTATTCTATCGCTACCATCTTCTAGCTTCACTTGCACATTTTTTAGTGTTATGTTCTCACTAAATTGTGCCACTACACCCATAGTTCCTGCATGGTATATGGTGATATTTTCTAGTGTAATGTTCTTGGATGAATTAACTGCAATTGCAGGCACATAGCGTCTTTCGTGCTTTATACTCAACATATTTCCAATCTTTGGTATTCGTTTTTTGAAATTGTACAATATTTTTAGCTGTCCGTTTTGTAACTCCTCTGCTCTCAGTGAGCTCCATACAGATATATCACTAGCATCTGTGACTGGTCGTTTAGTTTCTTTCTCAAACTCTAACATTCCGTGCACAAATTCCTCTGTATAGTCTTCTCCTACAAAGACAAGTATACCATTTTTTATTATGTATGGGTACTTCTCCTTGTCGATATCTAGCACAAAATAGTCACTCCCCACTGCTACTATTTCGCCCTGAGAGAACATGGGTCTTTTATAGTCTATCACAAAGTTTTTTATAGTCACATTCTCGCTATCGGTAATATAGAATGGCAAAATACGGCCTATACAGTCCAAACGCGCACCTTGCCCATCTATCACCACATTTTTCTTTTCTATAATAGGAAATGCTATATTTTTAAGCCCATAGTCATTATTTGTCATATAAACAAATCTCTCATATGCATATTTTGTTTTTAGCTTGCAGTGTTTTAGTTCTATGTTTATTTCATTTTCATTGCTTTCCAGCAACACTTTATTTACTTCATATACAAAGTCTCCGGTATCTCCACTCCTGATATATCCCTCTGTTATCTTCATACCACTACTCCTATCTACCCATATAATAACCACAAATATTTATAGTTTTACCACCACACTTACAGCACCTGCTTACTGTTATCACTAAACACAACCTCGCCACATTCGCTAGCTTGTACTAAAAAGTCCGCACTATCAGAAACACCATCAGCTAGTAAAATTTTGTTGCCACTTATTGCCACACTACGGAAATTATACCCGTAGAACAATGGTGATTTTTCCAGTATCAGCTCATTGTTTTCTATAATCATATCACCATGGTAGTACTGCCCCTGTATTTGTTTTTCTGGGTGTGGGTCTATGTCGATAAGTGCTTCGCCCCAGTTGCTATGATTTTTGCGTGTTAGTCTGTTATTTCTTATTGTTAGCTTGGAAATATTCGCTGACTCATACCAGTTACTCATATCGCTATTTACCTTGATAGCGGAGCCCTCTGTATCTAGCGTGTTCCCCTCCACCAGTGTTTCTTTTTTTGATGTAAGTATTAGTCCACGTGCACGGTTCTTACCACCTGTATTGTTACGAAAAACAACTGTGGGGTAAATGTCTACAAGGTCTATGGTATACTGCTTATCTGGGGAAAACTCATAGCTCTCTGACAGTTCTATTCTGCGGTATTTCTTGTTTATAGCTCTGTCAGTTACTATATTATTAATCGCTATTGGTAGCATGGTTTCCTTGTCACATATCTCAATTTTCAGCCCACTTAGCCCTTCTTTAGCAGTTATGCACCCCTCTTGCTGATGATGTGGTTGCTCAATTATCAGTGTCTTGCTATCCACTACAGTATCCACTCGCATATAGTTACCATGTACATTTATTAAATCGTCCAGCATACTCTCATATTTGCCATTTTCTACTATCACATTGCCAGAACAGTTCACAAAATGTGTTCCATCTGCATTTATCGAGAACACACGTTGTGAGCTTGGGTCTGGGTAGATATCCACTTTATTAATGTGTACATTATGACAAAACTGTGCGACAACACCCATGGTACCAGCCTGCTTTATCCATATGTTTTCCAGCATAGTATCCTCGCACCTATCCAGTGTTATAGCAGGTACTAGCCTGTTTTCATGTTTTAGTGTTAGTATATTACCCACACGTGGCACAAGCCTAAAATCATAGTCGATACGCACGATGCCATCGGAGATTTCTTCGCCATGTATAGCCGTGCGCACACTATTATCAAAAGCATCTGGCACTGGACGTTTTTCTGCTGTGTACTCTAGCATTCCGTGCATGTGCTCACTCTCATAGTCCTCACCAATAAACTTAAATATACCGTTATTCACCTCATACGGAAACTCGCTCTTATCTATTTTTAATACAGCATAGTTCTGTGCACTTTCTAGTACCTCTCCCTGGCTCATAAAAGGACGCATATAGTCCACTGTGAAATTTTTTATGGTGATATTCTTGCAACCCTCAAGATAAAATGGCAGAACTCTACCTATACAGTTAAGGTGCGCACCATTTCCATTTATTGTAATATCCTGCTTATCAAACAACCCAAAAGCAATATTTTTAAGCCCACTATCATTATTGGAGATAAAACAGTATTTTTCCATAGCATATGTACGTCTTATATCGTACACAGCTTTTTCTAGCTCTATCGTAGTACCATTTTCTGCTTCTTTCAGTACTTTATTTATGGTATATACTGCATCGCAAAAGGGTGTCTCCTCTATCATTTTTTTTGTAATTCTCATATCACTACTCCATTTTATCTCTATACGCTTATTGTATAATCAAAAAGCGTTGCTACATCGTCACTGCCATATATTATTACAGCTTAGTTATACCCGTATCGCTTGTTTATTTCGTCATTGACTATATCTACCCAACGAATTAAAGTAGTTTTATCGTTATTTACAGTTTCGTTGTCTTTTAGTGTAATATCAAATTTACAACCACAACTATCAAACACCTCAAACGCTTCTGACATTTCTTTCCTTATAAAATCTTCATCAATACCCATAGCAACAGCAGTTGATGGATTGGGTCGCCACGATGTCACATAATCACCTGCAATTTGCTCTGCACATTTTTGCAGATTGGAGAAAGGAGTAATAGAAATTCGCCTTAGATTTTTCAGCTCTTTTATGATGCTTATTTTCTGCGTCATATCTTCACAGCACCCATAAGCACTCAGTCCATATCGCTCTATTATTGGTTTTTGGAAGTCAAACATAAAGCGTTTGAAGTCATCTGGTCCTATAGCAGTAAATTCCTGCGACGCCATAAAGCACCATAGCTCATTCATTTTTACAGCTGTGTTATCCGCCTTTGGTGGTGATAACTCCTTGCAATATGGCATAACTTGGTTTTCACCAGAGAAAACAGAAAATCCACCTGCTTTTTCTGCTTGGTCTAGGTGTTTTATCACTATTCCCTGTAGTCTCTCTAGCAACTGCATTAGCCACTCTGGGCGGTCATAAATATCCCACATTAGCTGTTCCAGCCCACGCATCTTTGCAATAGGTGTAGAAATATCACGCATCCAAACACGGCTAAGGTCTCCTCCCTTGCCCTGCACAATGGGTATGCTATCACCAAAAGTTTCCAGAGCTTTTTGTAATATCTCCTGCGACTTATCGCTGTCTATTTCATAGTCTACAGAGCATATCTTCTCTATATCTTCTTCCTCTACTATAGATGGTGTAAAATGTGCTGCACCACCCACCTGTGTCTTTTCAGAAAGTGATACAGGCACGCCAAATCCACCATCTTCTTTGATATTTTTATATGCGGCTGGCACTACCAAATATGGTTCTACAATATTGTCATCTTTTATCTTCATACGGTATTTGCTATCAAGTAACTTCGCCTCAAAATTACGATAGTACGGGTCGGAACACTGCATTTGGTCAGCTATTATCTCTGTGTGAGGTATTAGACGAACACTAACGAGTGGTCTTGTAAAATCAAGGCTGTTATGGTTAGTCCACAATGCTCTTTTCTTGTTCATCAAGTCAGAGTTTGCATATTCATAAACTTCTTTTGCCAAGTCTTGTACCCTCTGTTTATCGCTCATATTCTTCACCTCACACTTCTGTCAAGTCTACCTCGTACACCTTGCCTCTATCAAAGCTTATATCTTTGTTTTCCCCTGCAAGATGTAGTGTGGCATATACTTTGTCTTTGTCACAACTAACATCAAGCGTAATGCTATTTGGCAGTAGCAAGCCTTTTATCTCTGCGCTATCCCAAGCAGTGGGTAGTGCTGGTGCTATATAACAAACATTATCTTCTACTTGGAAAAACATCTCGCAAACAGCTGCTGTTGCTGCAAAGTTTCCATCTATCTGGAAAGGTGGGTGTGCTCCAAACAGGTTCGGGTATGAACCACCCTGTCTCATACGCTTATCTGCATCATATACTATACGCAGCTGGTTATTTAGTAGCTCTAGTACCTTTTCTCCATTCTGTAACCTTGCCCATAGACAAGCTCTCCAGCCCAGACTCCAGCCCGTACCCTCATCGCCACGTATCTCCAGTGCTTTCTTAAAACTCTGTGCAAGCTGTGGTGTCTTATTCACTGTGACTTCTTTTCCTGGGTACATAGCATATAGATGTGATAAATGCCTGTGCTGTGGGTCGAAGTCATTATATTCTCTATCCCATTCCAGCACTTGCCCCTCACTACCAATAGCATAATCTTTTATTCTGGGTAGCATTTCGGATATCTCGTTACGTAGTACTTCGTCTTTGCCTAGTAGCTCACTGCACTTGATAAAGCTTACAAATATTTCCTTTGCTACAGCAAGGCTCATAGATGAGGTTTTTGAAACTGCACATCTCTTACGCTCCCCATACTCAAAACCTGTTTCTGGTGATGTAGATGGGCATACTATATAACTATCATTGTCAACAACCATTATATTCTTATTGAATAGTGCTGCACTTTTTATGGTCTCATACACACTTTCCAGATACTCTATATCTCTTGTATACTCGTAATGGTCCATTAGCGACCTACACAGCCATGCAGAAGATGCATTCCAAAAAGCGTGCACGCATGTACCCTTTTTATGCCTACCCACTGGTGATGTCAGTGCCCAAATATCCACGTTGTGGTGGCAGGCAAATCCCTCTACTCCGTACAGCTCTCTTGCTGTTCTCTCTCCGTTTTTCCTAATAGTTTTCACAAATTCAATGAGCGGTAGATGGCACTCTGGCAAATTCACAAGCAGTGTAGGCCAGTAGTTCATCTCCGTATTAATATTCACAGTGAAGTTTGAGCTCCACGGTGGGCGTACTAGCCTGTTCCATATTCCTTGCAAATTCGTTGCCTGTGTGCCCTCCCTTGAGCCTGCAATAGTTAGGTATCTACCAAAATTAAACAGCAGTGCATATAGGCTATGGTCACTCTTATCTTCTGCAAATTTTTCCAGGCGTATGTTTGTTGGTAGTGTAGAATTTTTGTTGTCCGGCAGTTTTAGTGATACTCTGTCATATAAGCTTTTATGGTCTCTTATATGCCTTTCTAGCAAGTAGTTATAGTCTTTATTTATGCTATCCAGCCTTTGTGCACAGAGTTTCATCTCGTCAAGACCATCTGTATAAGGGTGATTGTATGTACCATTGAATGATGTCTGTGTGCATAGCACAATCATAATGCTATCTGCATTTTTTATCTGTATCTTGTTGTATTCATAGTAGCATTTTCCACCTGTAACCACTACATCTGCCATAGCCACAAAGCGCATTCCTTTTCTGCTGTCCTGCTCATCATACACCACTATATTTTCTTCTCGCACAGAGTAATCAGGCTCTACATTTGATGGCGCAAGCCCTTGTAGCACTATGCGTTTATTATCAATGTAGGACTCACCCTTTAGCTGTGTTGTCATATAAATATTTGCATTTATACTCTGCTCTTTATCTGCGGTTAGCATTACCACCATGCATTTATCTGGGTATGATACAAAGCTCTCTCTTTTATACTGCACATCATTATGTAAGTAGCTAACAGTAGATATCGCATTCTCTAGCGAGAGGTTGCGACTGAAATTAGTAGCGTGAATATGCTTAGTTTCTATCCACAAGTCACCCAGTGGCAAGTACCCCTCGGTGTAGTCTGATTCTAGCTTTTCTTCTATCAAGTCCTGTGCCTCATTATATTTACCAGCCATTGTCATCTCTACCACTTGCTTATAGTACTTAGCTCCGTCCTTCGGGTTATGATTAGACGGATATCCCGACCACAATGTATCATCATTGAGTGCTATCTGCTCCAAATAAGGCACACCATACACCATACCACCAATATTTCCATTACCTATAGGCAGTGCTTCTTCCCACATCTCTGCCGATTTATCAAATCTAATCATAACATTATCCTCCACTATATTATTAATATGCTACTTACCCCATGGACCCACACCTTTTAGTGCTTTATCCACTGTTACCACACGGTGTACAAATGGCGCACCATTTTCTAGGTAACCATCACACTCTTTTAGTAATAATTGTGCTAGCTCCCTTAGCTTTTCTGGGTACTCATCAGCTAGGTTTTTTTCCTCCGCATAGTCTTCGGTCACTTTGTACAGCTCAAAACGCTTAACAGACATTAAGTAGCGTATTTTCCAACCATCACGCATAGTAAGACCGGGGCCTTTGTGGCTACCGTAAACTACATAGTCGTGCCCTTTACTCTGCTCTCCCACTAGCTCGCTGTAGTATGATACACCATCTTTACCCAGTGGCATTTCTGTGCCTACAAGCTCTGCAAGTGTTGGCATTAGGTCATAGTTGGACACTAGCTTATTACTAACCACACCTTTTGGTGTTTTACCCAGCTGGCAAGCTATTAGTGGGACACGTACCCCACCCTCAGAGTTTGAGCGTTTTTTGCCTTTTAGCCCACTATTTCCATTAAATATATCGTTGGACTCTTTTGTATTAAAATGCGCTTCTATCTCATCAAAAACTTTGCCTGTTATGACACTTTCACGAGCACAACCCCTACCATCTTCTACATAATACAGCTCGTGCCCATTGTCGGAGCTAAAGAATATCAATGTATCTTCTAGTAATCCCAGCTCTTTTAGTGTATCTGTGATGATACCCACTGTGTCATCCAGCCTTAATACCATTGATGCATATTCTTTCTCGTATAGCGATAGCTCTGTACAGTCTGCTACACCTGGGTGTATATCTGGCACTGAAATGGGGCCATGTGGTAGCTGTGATGGGTGGTATAGGAAGAATGGCTCATCTTTGTGTTTGTGTATAAACTCCACTATTTTTTCATTGAATAGGTCTTGACTATACTTCTTTTTGCCCGTCATATCATAGCGAATTCTACGGCTTTCTTCGCTCTCACAGTTTAAGGTTAAGCCACAATTTGGGTGTGTATTTCCATCTATATCCACTACTTTTCCATCTTCGAACAAAAATGGTGGATAAAAGCCATGGCACTGTTGGTGATCATAGTAACCATAGTGGTAGTCCCAGCCATGTTTCCTAATATCAGCGTCCGTTGTTGCAAACCCCCACTCCAGCTTACCTATCTGCCCTGCAAAGTACCCATCTTTTTTTACAATATGTGGCAGAAACTCGGTATTGGGGATATCTACATAACCTGTGTTATCTATCAGCTGTGATATCTCCTCATAAGTTTTTGTAACTCCCAGTTGCTCATACACACCACCGCTAGAAAATGTCCAACGCCCAGCGTGGCAGTCGTGTATCCCGCTTATCAGGCTTGCCCTAGCAGGTGCACAGAATGCACAACCATATGCACGCTCAAACCTAACACCATTTAACGCTAGGTTGTCTATATTGGGTGTCTTAAAGTGCTGTTGTCCATAACAGCTTAGCATTCCTCTGCCTAGGTCATCTGCATACACATAAATAATATTTGGTTTTTTAGCCATATCAGTTCTCCTTATTATATAATTTACTATCAGTTTCCACCCTGAAAATACAGTCCAGTTCTCTTGCTTTTACTTTTACAACTGGCACCTTTTTATCTCCGTTCATATAGCCAAGTATTGCATTATATAGTGCCCTAACCTCGATATTATCCATATACTTACCAAAATCAAAGGTACTAATTAGTAGCCTACCCTTGCCCACACCTACTTCTATTAGCGTGCCGAGTTTTAGGTTTCTCTCATATGTGTCTATTGGCTGTACTATTGGTACAACATTGCTAGAAAGGTAGCTCATATCTAGCGGTGTTGAGTATCTTGCAATATTAAACCACTGAAAATTGCTATAATAATCGCTGGGAAAGTCATTGAAAAGGGGGTGAGTATTATCTATATACATACCCAGTGTTCCTGCTGGCTGGTGTCTTTCAAACATTCGGTACGACCAAAAGTTATTCTGGAACGCACCATTTATTGTATGCTTGATATTACTACCATTTGATAAATACACTGCACAGCCACCATTTTCTAGGTAGTTTTCTAGCTCCAAATTCCATTTATATGTAACAACTATCTCGTTTTCGCCTTTTATTTCGCTATCATTATATAGCCAAATCTCCCATGTATTTTTATAGTCACCTACATATATGCTAACTAAATACTTACCAGCTTTTGTTATTTGTGAGGTATCTATTGATATCTTACCAAGGTTTCTTAGCCCACCTTTTTTTACTGTTACGTTTGTAAGTAGAGTATGTCTTTCTATAGATGTGCATACAGGCTCATCACCTAGTTTTTCGTTGCCTATGTGGCTAATGCTATATGTAACATCTGCGCTGTTTATATCTTGGTTGGAGTAATTTGCAACTTTTACTGTAGCAACTATCTCACTACCAATGCTAAAAACTCTGCTATCCATAAGTAGCAGTGGAACTATGTCGTTACAACTATCTCTCCACATCTCTGCATCAAAATATTCTTTCTCGTCGCCAAATACATCTAGCACGCCACAGAGCGCCACACGCTGTCCTGGAAAGTCTTTTATATCCAGTAGCTGAAAGCCACTCATATCGGCAGTGCGCAAGTTCGCCTCACATTCTTCTTTATACAGTCTTTGTTGCAGTTTGCCAGATGCCATAGAGAACGCTTTATCCATACCTGCCATTTTGTTTTTTACTAACAATTCCCTGAAATACTCCAAATGATGTGCTTTCATAGCGCCTGTATATTTTTCTATCTCATTATAGTTTGGATAGGCACAATATTGCCCCAGCTCGTGGGTAATAACAGGTATATCTACCATGTCGCAAGCATAGCTATAGTCAGTTTTGGTAGACGGTTTTTCGTTGTTTATATGTCCAACATCTGGTGAATGATAAGAGCCACGTAGTAGACCGTGCCACCTATCAAGCATAAATCCAACAAAGAAATCATCATTCTCACCTATATGTGGCTTTGCCCAGTTGTTGTTACTCCCCCCACAAATTAGGTGCCTGTTGTCATTTGCTTTTAGCTTATCTACCACTGCACTTGTAACACTATAGTCCGTATATAGCTCATTGCCAATGGACAGCATACAAAGCGAGGGGTTGTTGCCATATTCCTGCTGAATTAACAGTAGCTCTTTTAGTATATAATCCTGTGCTTTCTGGTAGTTTTTTAAGGGGTCACTCTCCCCTATTACCGACTGCCCAAGCCCTAGAGTACCACTAACAGGCCCCTCTGCTTGTATATATATACCTACAATATCCGCTGCATCAAACGCAGCTCTCGGCGGACACCACGAATGTGCTCTAAAGTGATTTAGCCCCATTTTTTTGTACTGCATAAATAGCCCCACCCAAGATGCTGTATCCATTGGTGGTGCACCACTAAGTGGGAATACACACGCATCGTGCGAGCCTCTTAGTAGTATTCTATCACCATTTATGTATAAGAACTTACCCTTTTTCTCTATTTTCCTAAAGCCAAAGTTCTTTTTATAAATATTTCCACAGTGTTCAATCTTCAGCTCATACAGGTTTGGTGTCCACTCGTCCCATAGCTGGATTTCTCCCAGTGTAAAAATATATTCTTTTCTCAGTTTTTCTGTAAAAATGCTATCGCCTATGGTAAATACTATATCATCGCAAGAGCTATAGCTAGTATAATTAAGCTTAACGCTCACGCTTTTTTGTTCTATATCTGTGTATATCTTTATATCGCTGATATAAACTTCGCTATAAAACTCAAGCTTCATATCACCTATAATCCCACACCAGTTCCCCTGTGTATCTTTTGTGAAATGATGTGTGTGATTGCCTAGTGAATATAGCAATGTGTTATCAATACGTAGTGTAATTATGTTTTTACCAGCTACTACCTTGCCTGTAATATCAAACGTTTGGCGTGCAGACAAATTATCACTTTTGCCTACAAAATCACCATTGATATACACTGCTACTTCCCAGTGGCAACGCTCAAATATTGCGATTATTATTTGGTTTTCTTGTTGTTTTGTTATATCAAACTCACGTTCCAGCCACACAACACCCTCGAACTCATATTCCCTGCCCCATCTGATATTCTCGGGTTGCGCAACTGCTGTTCCAAATCCATTATCTTGCAAAATCCCTGGCAGTAATATCTCGTTTGTGTAGTTTTTCTCAGTAAATCCTAGTTGCCACTTCCCCGATAAATCCAGTTCACTATTTATAATATCTTCACATCTACACTTTACTACGCTGTTTGGTTTTTCTACCGTCTCATTTTCTTCTACCTGCGTTCCATCCAATATCATCGCTACCTCCCAAAAATTAGGAGAAAACACACCCTATAACCAAGCCACAGAGCAGGTTGGTATATGTACACTCTCTCCTTGTTATATTCATTAAATAGGAATAGCATATACTACCCTTTTACAGCACCTAGCATAACACCCTTAACGAAGAACTTTTGTAGGAAAGGATACACACATAGTACAGGGATAATAGCTACCATAATGGTTGAGTATTTAATTACTTCGCTAAGGTCGGTAATTAGGTTTGGGTTATCTATAACCGTTTCATCAATCTGGCTCTGTATTAGTATCTCTCTTAGGAAAAGTTGCAGTGGGAACAGTTGTCTGTCACGTAGGTATATAGTAGCTGGTAGCCATCTATTCCAGTGAGATACACCATAGTATAGACCTATTACAGCCAGTGTAGGCTTAGACAATGGCAGTATAATCTTCTGTAGTATAGTCCAGTCATTAGCGCCATCAATCCTTGCAGACTCTAGCAAGCTATCCGGTATAGCCATAAAACCTGTACGCATAATAAGCAAGTTTGTTGCAACTATAGCACCTGGGATTAGCTGTGTCCACATAGAACTACCCAGAATATTCTCTACTACTACATATGTAGGGATAAGTCCACCACTAAACTGCATTGTTATTATTATCAGTATTGTTACAGGCTTTCTAATATACAGGTCCTTGCGTGATATTGCATATGCACCGAATATTGTCATCACCATATTGATTGATGTACCAACTAGCACATAAAAAATTGTGTTTCTATAACCAAGTGCAATGTTTGGGCTCTCTAGCACAGCTGAGTATCCCTCCAACGAGAAACCTTGTGGGCTTAGCATTAAACCACTATGGTGCTCTAATAGTAGTGGGTCACTAAATGAAGCAAACAGCACATATAGCACTGGGTATATTGTAATAACACACAGCAAGCTAAGCATAATATAGTTCACTATATCAAATGTAGTTGTTTTATTTTTCATAATATTTCCCTTTCTTTTTCATTACCACAAACTGGTTTCATTTAGTTTACGGCTCAGGTTATTGGCAATGATAAGTAGCACAAAACATATTATAGAATTAAACAAGCCAACTGCTGCCGAGTAGCTGTAGTTTGCATTTAGCAAACCATTCTCGTATACAAAAGAAGATATAACCTGAGAGCTATCTTTTATAGACGGATTTGACAGCAGGATAATTTTTTCCCAGCCTACATTCATTATACGGCCAATACGTAAGATAAATAGTGTAACTATAGTTGGTGCAATACCTGGTAGTGTTACACAGAATACTTGCTTAAACCTTGTTGCACCATCAATAGAAGCCGCTTCATACAACTCTGGGGATATTGCAGACAGTGCAGAAAGATAGATGATAGTACCCCAACCAATATTCTGCCAAATGTCGCTAGTAACAAATATTGGGACAAAGAACTCACCTATAGTCAGCAAGTTTCGTCTATCCATTCCAAAGAACACTAGCATGTCTGTTATAACACCATCGGTGGAAACTAAGTCTATAATTATACCACAGACAACTACTGCTGAAATAAAGTGTGGCATATATGTAACAGTCTGTACCACTCTTTTGAATTTTTCTTTTTTTACTTCGTTTAGCAGTAACGCTAGTATTATAGGTGCGGGGAAACCAAATGCTATTGATGTGATACTAATTGTTATAGTGTTCCTAATCAAATCCCAAAAGTAGTAGCTCTCAAAAAAAGTGATAAAATGCTCAAATCCAAAATCATCCGCCCAAGCGCTACCAAAAATACCTCTTGCAGGTCTATAATCTTTAAAAGCAATTATAAGACCACCTAGTGGACCATACTCAAACACTGCGTAGTAAAGAATAACTGGGATAAGCAGTAGGTAGATAATTTTGTGCTTTTTATAGTCATCTACTATTTTTGTCCAAACTGTGCTTTTTACTTGTTTTTTCGCCTTTTCTGTATTTTTTTCTATTTCCATACTCTGCATACAAGGCTCCTTTCTAAGCTATGAGTCTTAGTTATAATAATAGGGGCTTTCGCCCCCATTATAATTTTACATATTATCTTGCATAGTATCTATCAAGTGCTGCTTGTTGGATTGCTATAGCTTCGTCAATCTTCATTTTCTCCAGAGTTTCTATGAAAGTATCATAGTTCTCTAGTGGCTCTGTACCCATAATAAATTTCGCTGTCATCTCAGGCACATATGTGTTTACGTCTTGCATAATTTTAGAGAAGTCATCGTTTTCATCCAGTGTCATAGAAAGAGTTTGTGGCATCATGTAGTCTTGGTCTGCTTTGCCCCATTCTTCCCAAGCCACTTCATTGCGTGGGTCTGTGTATTGCAGTTTTTGTGAGTATTCTTCCCACACAGTCTGGATATCTCTTAGCAGTAGATGTCTGTTACCATCTGGTGTCAGCAATATATCTGCATACTGCTTATTACCATTTTCGTCGAGATAATATGTATCTTCATAACGTGGGTCATCTTTTACACCAAAAGTAATTTCTTGTATGCCATCTGGGCTATATAGCCAGTCCATCCACTTAACTATTAGCTCTGGGTCCTCTGCTGATGTTGTGATATATTCTGGTGCTTGGTTGAAGATGTTTGAGCCTTGTCTAATATGTAGCTCGTCACCCTCATTAACTACTGGGAAAGATATTGGTAGTGGGTTTACAGTTTCTATACCAAGTGCGGCAGAAACATCTTCTGCTGTTTCTACTGAACCTAAATGAGTAACAACAACACCTACCTTGCCACCCTCAAAATCAGACCTAGCATCTGCAGTTTTTGCAGATAGGAAATCAGGATATAGCCAGCCTTCTTCATACCATTTGTTCAGTAATGTTAGAGTATCTTTATATCCCGGCTCTGTTGGGCTAAATACCACTGTGCCGTCTTTGTTAAGGAATGTTGCACCAAGTGCTACGTCATACGCATTACCAAAAGCACCAAAGTGTCCCTGTGTAAATATAAAGTTGTTGTTTACACCCATGGATAACGGATACTCAACACCCATATCCTCAAAAGCTTGTAGCATTTCTTCCCAGTCAGCTATTGTTACTGGAATATCAAGCCCTGTTTTGTCAAGCATAGTTTTGTTTACAATAGGACCATTGAAAGCTCTACCAGCCATCCACTCGTCTGCTATCGCAGAGCCAAAGTAAGCAATAACACCATCATCGGTATATGCTCCACGTGTGTATGCGTCACCAAGATTTAGCATTTCCATAAAGTGTGGTGCATGCTCCTCTATAAGAGCTGTAGCATCTATAATAACTTCATCTTCTATAGCGCCACCAACACCACCACGGTATCCACCAACAAAGTCATATCCTATAAGGTCTGGTAGGTCATCACCACCTGCGATAAGTAAGTTGAACTGCTCTTTTTCTTGGCCAACAGGTGGGCTGATATAGTCAACCACTACGCCTGTGGCTTCTTCTATACGCTCTGCCGCTGGGTTCTCATTGTGGTCTGTTACAAACTTAGATGCACTAGCATGCATAGCCACCCAGTAAGTAAACCCTTCTTCGCCATTGCCTATTTTGCCACCGTTATCGTCCTCGGCTGGTGCTGTGCTCGTAGATGCTGAACTACCTGTGCTTGATGGAGTTGATGTAGCTGTGCTGCTTGTTGTTGATGTGTCACATCCTACGACTAAAGATGCTAGCATTGCAACAAGTAGAGCCATTGATACTAAATTTTTCTTCATAGTAAAATTCTCCTTATCATTAATTAACATTGCTTTTTGCAACTATGCCTTTTAGTATGTTTATGGTGTATCACTATTACATATTCGTAAAAATACAATATGTGAACACCTGTGCATATAATACCACCTAAATCCTGACTTGTAAATACTTTTTTAAGAAATATAATAAAAATCGTGAATTCACACACAGAACAAGGTCTGTATTTAGCAATTGTTTACAAACAACATTTTATTTATTGCTTTTCTATGAACTTATGTAAATATATAACAAAACTAATACTTAAGATTTGTTTGTATAATATAAATTGCTCTTTAGTATACAAAAGAGTGTTTACAAAGCCAGTTATTTATGATACCATTAATATTAATATAAATAAGCCTTTTTTTGTGGCTAATAATAAACTGTACAGGTGTTCACTATGATTAATAATAAAACAGCAACTAGAAAAGATGTCGCTATTTCAGCCAACGTTTCCGAAACAGCAGTTTCTCGTTATGTAAACGACAGTGGCTATCTTAGCGAGGAAAAAAGGGTCCGCATAAAAACTGCTATAGAAGAACTAAACTATCGTCCAAATATACTTGCACGCTCGCTAAAAACCAGTAATAGCAAGCAGCTAGTTTTTATTTGTAACGAGATTACAAACTTGTTCTATAGCGAAATAGCCATAGCCATGACCGACCAAGCAAAATCTAAGGACTATATTGTCATGCTATGCAATAGTACCGATGACGAAGATTACATACTAAAGATTTGTAGCTATATGGTAAGTGGAGTATTTATAAGTACTGGTAAAGTCAGCGTATCTACTATAAATAAAATTTCTGATATGAACATACCTGTTGTTGTCTTGAATAATCTAGATGACAAACTAAACAAAAACATTTCTAAGATTTACACAAATTCCGAGAGTGTTGTTTCTAGGATTGTAGATATTCTTGAGCGCACACAACGCAAAAATGTTATGTATGTATCAAAAGACACACATAAAAAATACTCTATACGTGTTGGCAAAAGTGAGATACTCTTTGATGAGATACAAAAGAGAAATCTACCTCTACCGCAAATTATAGACTGTGACGAAGAAAACCTGCCTACATCTGCATATAATGAGGTAATAAATGTATTTAAAAATAGCACCACACCGCCAGATATGCTAATCTGTCTTAACGACATCATTGCCATGTCCAGCCTGAAAGCAGTGGTGTCACTGGGGCTGCGTGTTCCAGAAGATGTTATGATTATTGGCAGTGATAATACCATTCTCTCCAGTATGTCCAGCCCAGAAATAACCAGCATAGATACCAAACCAAAAGCTATTGGTGAGGTTGCTGTTAATATGCTTATAAACAAATGTAATGGAAAAAAAGTGCGAGATGTAAATCTGGACTTATCTCTTATAGAGAGGAAATCTACTGCCTATTAAAGATTGGAGTTAGATTAATGAAAAAGCCTAATGTATTATTTATATTGCAAGACCACCAGCTCTACCACGGACATGAAAATAGTATAATACACCCCTATTATGATAAATTCAAAACCGAAAGCACTAGCTTTGATAATGCATATTCAGTTTGTCCACTATGTGGTCCTGCAAGACGCACTATGCTTACTGGGCTTTATCCACATAATCATAAAGAAATACATTGTTCCATGAACCACCCCTATGACAAAGAGATTTATCATGATATTCTTGCAAAATCTAGCTATAATAATTTTTACTATGGTAAATGGCATGCAGGCTCTGGGAATGCCACAGACCATAGCTGTATTAGCTATGCTATCGCTGGTAATGCTTATGGTAATCCCTATCTTTCAGAGGACTACAAGAGCTACCTAGAAAAACACAATTTGCCTTTTGCACAGGTGAGAATAGAGCATAATTTTTGTGAGCCTGATAGATATACTGATGTACTTGCTGGTAGTGAATATACCCAAGATAAGCCTGCTTGCAACGAAGATATGTCGGGAGTTATGATAACACCCAAGGAAACACACGAGGCTTTTTTTATCTCCGACATGGTATGTGAAAAACTGGAACAGCTTGTAGTGCAGGACGAGCCATTTAATATCAGTGTGAATTTTTGGGGACCACATCAGCCATATTTCCCCACGCAGGAGTATATCGATTTATACGACGAGCACCACATCTCTATAAGTGAGAGCTTTTCCGAAGATGTGAAAACTACAAAGCCACAAACATATCACTATAGTAGATATAGAGAGATAAGCGATAACCATAAACTTCTACACCCCAGCAAATTACATAAGGATATCTGGGAAAGAACCATGTTGCTTGCATATGCACAGGCAACTATGGTAGATGAAGCTGCTGGTAAAATACTAAAAAAGCTAGATGATATGGGGCTTGCAGAGAACACTCTTGTTATTTGGACAGCGGACCACGGAGATGCTATATCCTCGCACGGTGGGCATTTTAATAAAGGTGCATACCTCACTCAAGAAGTGCTCAGAATACCGCTTTCTATACGATATCCAAACATCATTCCATCTGCAAATATATCCGATAGGCTGGTATCTAACCTAGATGTAGCTACAACCATAATAAACGCTACTGGGCTTGAATTTAGAAACGATGTAGATGGTGTTTCTTTGCTAAACCAAGCTCTGGACATAGAGCCAGAAAGAGAATATGTAGTAGCAGAAACATATGGCCTGTTTGAAAAACACTTTGGTAGAGCAGTTATAACTAAAGAGTTTAAGTATGTATATAACCTAGAGCTAGAAGACGAGCTATACGACATACAAAAAGATAAATTCGAGTTGTGTAACCTTGTAAACGACAATAGCCACTCGGAGGTATTAGAAAAAATGCGCACTTATCTGTTCGACTTTGCAAAAAAATCCAATGATGATTTTATGTTATCACTTTGTTATACTTCGCACAAATTTAATATAAAGCTAAAAGAGAGCAATATATTTGAGCTTTCTTGTCCTTGGTGGAGGTGACATTCGTGGAACAACCTAATATTATACTTGTTTATTCTGACCAGCTACGGTTTGATGCTCTTTCAGCGAATGGACATAAGCTATGCAAAACACCGAATATAGATAGCCTTATCGCTGGTGGTGTATCTTTTGAAAACGCGTACAACTCCTACCCTCTGTGTTGTCCTTTTAGAGCATCATTAATAACTGGGCAATATGCGCACACAAATGGTATGTACTCCAACCACTACCCTCTCTCTCAAAATTTACCAGCATATCTACCACAAATAATCAGCCAAGCAGGCTACAAAACAGCATGGATAGGCAAATGGCATCTAAGTGGGGGTGGCTCTTATAAGCATATTCCCAAGGAATATTGGTTTGGTTTTGATGAAATGATAGGTTTTTCTGCTGGGCACAGATACACCGAAAGTACTTACTATATAAACGAAGATACTACGCCACATAAAACCGACAGATATGAGCCTGAATATCAAACCGAGCATATGATAGATTTTATTGACCGTGCTATGCATGATAATCAGCCATTCATGGGCATGGTATGCTATGGTATACCCCATGGCCCTGGGCATTTACAGCCGGATAAATATAAACAAATAAAAGCAGATGATATCACACTTGTAGATACTGTACCACTATATGAATATGGGAAAGCTAAGCAATATAATGCGCTTTACTATAATATGGTGAACAGTGTTGATGTTGAAGTTGGAAAGCTCATAAAACACTTAAAAAGTAGTGGTATATTTGATAATACAATTTTTATATTTGTTAGCGACCACGGTACGATGTGTGGTGAATATGGAATGTACCAAAAATCAAATTATTATAGCTCATCTACACATGTTCCTTTTATAATTAGCTATCCCAAAAACATTGCTGGCGGGGTAAAAAACTATGATATGATAGACCCAGCTATTGATATCGCCCCCACTATACTAGATTTATGTAATATTGAGATACCACATAGTATGCAGGGACAAAGTCTAAAAAAATTACTGTATAGCGGTATAGACTCCACACTTAGGGATTATGTCTATTACGAGATTATCCCTGTGGACGAAAAACTTCTTGAAGTATTGCAAAAAGAAGACGGCAGACCATACGCAGAACGTGGTTTTAGGACAAAAGATGTCCTCTATGCCGAATGTAACAACACGCCATTTGCATATTATAACACCCAGCGAGACCCTCAAGAAAAGTACAACCTCGCCTTTAACATACAGCATATCCCCGAGGTTTTAGCTTGTCGGGAAAGGCTAAAAGAAATTATGCAAGACGTTTGTGATGACTGGTCCCTAAAGCGTGAGCAACTTCCTATATGTTTTTTGGATAAAAAATAATATAAAACAGAAATGGAGAGTTTTAATGATTAAAAGTGCAGCAAGCAAAAGAGCAGACAATTACAAAAATGGTGGTGGAGAGTGGTTTTGTGGCTTTGTCTACACACCTCTTAATGGGTTGGGGCCAGAGAATGGTGTACATAGGCGTGACCCTAGTAGTATAATAAAAGTTGATGACACTTACTTTGTTTACTACACCAAATCTACAGGTGAGTACTTTGGTAATAGTGTAAAAGATGATTACACCAAAAAATTCCCTTGGGACTATGCGGATATAGCATTTGCAAGCTCTAAAGATGGCATAAACTGGAAAGAGGAAGGTATCGCTGTACCAAGAGGAAAACAAGGTGAATATGACGAAAGAACTGTGTGTACACCGGATATCCTAGCCCATGATGGTAAGTATTATCTAGTGTATCAGGCACAGCCACAGAATGAGTTCTACCGTAACGGTGCGGAGTTTGTTGCTATGGCAATCGCAGAGTCACCATATGGTCCATTTATCAAAACCAATAAAAAGATAGTAGATAGGTCACCTGATGGGGAATGGTTTGGCAAAGAAGAAAATAACTACAATAGCAAAGATTTCAAAGGGCCTACTCACGACCCCATGCTGATGGTTTATGACAATAAATTTTACCTCTATTTCAAGGGGGCTTCCGGTGGACATGGCCAGTTTTGTGGCAAAGATACACGCTGGGGAGTAGCTATTTCCGACAATATAGATGGGCCTTACGAGCACAGCCCGTATAACCCTATAACAAATAGCGGTCACGAAACCTTGTTGTGGCATTACAAAGGTGGTATAGCTTGCCTAATTAACCGTGATGGCCCAGAAAAGGATACTATCCAATATGCAGAAGATGGTGTAAACTTTGAGGTGATGGCTGTAGTCCGTGATACACCACAGGCTGGTGGTGCATTTAGATGTGAAAACACCGACCGTCACCCACTTGAGGGACTGCGATGGGGGCTATGCCACTGTGATGAACGCAACTCATACTGGAATTATATGGTAAGATATGATATAGATACAAGAAACAACTCCTCAAGATTTGCGCATGGCTACCCCAAAAGTAATAGTGGTGGCTTGATGTAATTATTACCTAATAAGTATTCACTAGCCTTGCTGGTGGGTACTTTTTTCATCTATCAATTTAGTTGCTCTAACAAAAAAGTGCGTAAACTGCAAAACTGCAATTTGCGCACTTTTTATTAGTCGTTTTGTTTCAAGTCTTCCCTATAAATTACATATCCATCTTTTGTCGTCTTTTTACAAGAGTACATTGCAAGGTCTGCAAACTGATATAAATCTGCAAAAGAAGTCCCGTGTTTTGGAGAAACTGCTATACCCAGACTACAGGAAATCTCTACCGAAATATCTTCCTTTGTATATATCTTTCTAATGCTATCACAGATTGTCCTAGCTCTTAGCTCTATCTCATCTGTATTAGTAGTTTTTTTCAGGAAAACTACAATCTCGTCACCGCCTATACGCCCTATAATATCTTCGTGCCTAAAATTCTTTGAGATTTTCTCAAAAACTTCTTTTAGCACTTCATCACCAAATAGGTGCCCAAAATTATCATTTATAGCCTTGAAATTATCTAGGTCTATCATGAAGAGTGCACCTGTTTCGTTCTGTGATAAATACTCGTCTACTAACACCTCTGTAGCTATTTTATTATATGCGCCAACAAGCTGGTCACGCTGGGATTTTTTCTGGAAATACACCTCGTTTTCCTTTAGGTCGTGTATATCATCAGTTACCGTTACCACAGCCAATATATCACCAGTGGCATCATCTTTTCTTGTTGTAATAGATGACCTCACCCATTTGTAAACATCATTTTTTAGTAACATTCTGCCGTCAGCAACTAGCTTATCATTGCCTTTATTATACTCGGAGATAATATGTTCACAAGACTCATGCTCTATTAACCTACGATAATCTTGTGGATACATTTCAGGCCTTATTGTGCCTTCTATATACTTGGTATACGGCTTACCAGCTACATCCTCCTGCTTACCGTCTCTTAGAACACTTATTAGTTTATCTTGGGTACAGTTCACCTCTACCAGTACCAGAGAGTGCTTTTCGACCATTTTCTTGTATATAGTGTCTTTATCCAAAGATATCTCACGCTCACGCATGATATCAAAACCTACTAGCATGAATATACCAATATAGATAATAGCAAGCCAAGAAAGTGCTGCTATCATTTGGTGTAGGTGTAGTAGTTTGTAGCCTATCTCATGTATATACACATTTCCGTTTGCAACCATATATATATTAGCTATTAGAAGCATTGCTACATATAGTTTAAAATAATCAGTTTTTCTCCCCATAATATGAAAGTATTTTCTTGGAATAAGTCTTAGCAAGACAGCTGTCAGCAGCCCACAAAATAGCGCTGTGAGAATAAGTACAAACCAAAATGTATGAACATCCTGTGATAGCTCTAGTATGGTTTTACCAGTAGTCATCGACATCAGCGAGGTTATCATAGCCCTAGAGACCATTATATGAAGATTAAAATAGAGCACACACGCCATCTTTGTAATAAAGCTCTGCTTGGTATAAAAGATAGAAACGGTAGCAAAATAAACAAAAAACTCAATGCCGTACCCCAAGGCAGACATAGTACCAAAAAACATTAGCATAACTGTGCCAATAACACTATTAATCAAGCTAAAAGCAAGTATTTTCATCTTGTTACTTTTTACATTGAAAATACCCTCAGCAAGCTCTAGGAATAATATATTATTTACTAGGAAAACTGCATTAAAAATTAGAATAAGAATTTCTTTTGTCATAGTATAAAAACTTCCTGTAATTCGCAATATTTTTTCTAATAGAACACTCTGTGGCGTTTAAATTAAAATACACATTCATTATAGCATAAAATAATGAATATGTAAACAAACTTTGGTAATAAACAAAACATCATATGTAGGTGTACAATAGATATTGGACAAATGGTTAAAAAAGAATTGCAAAGTGAA
>CAYJFF010000028.1:0-28496 GCA_964369345.1 uncultured Oscillospiraceae bacterium | reverse complement strand
GCGGTGCTTAGGCAGAGCCTAAGTCGTTTTCCTCAGAAAACGAAATACCCCTGCCTTGCAAGGCTTTTTTTGCTTCACTTTTTGAAGAAAAAAAGTGACATATCCTACTTGCAACCGAGAAATATTATATTTTGTTGGTGATGTGGGTAGCACTATATATAATCTTTTTCTCTCTCGAAATCTACTACAAAATCAGGGTTATCTGCTTTCATTGCGTTATAGAGAGCCTCTGCCTTTGTCCTGTCCTCTATAAGTGCAGAAAGCTCGTTTTCTGTTATTGTTGTTAGTTGCAAAAACATAACTTCACCATAAATAGTGTTAATAGTCTGTGCCTCGCTGTCATTGACAATCAAAAAGCCAGCCATCTTTGAGTTTTCTTTGCCCACAAGCCCCCTAACATCTATGGAAACATACTGCAAAGGCTCGAAAAAACGCTCCTGCTCATAGGTGTACTTTGCAAGATGCCCCAGCAGTTGCATAGCCCAAGCGTTTTCCTCGTGTGTACCTTTTAGCTTCATAGTCATCTCATAACCCCAGCGGTTAAACTCACCACCAAACATTTCTTCTTCTTGATAAAGCTCTGTCATGCCGTATGTCAGCAAGTGGCAATAGCCTTTTGGTGATGCATAATAAGAGTAGCCGTCCAGATACTCATCACCACCAAATATAGCCCTAGCAGTGATGTTAGTTCCATAGTGTGCAGGCTCCTGCCCTGGGTATAAACTATCAAATACATTATCTAGTGCTTCCCAGCCAGGTGTCCAATCTTCATCTTCTTTGCAACGTTTTAGGAATTCTTCTTTTGTCATATCTCATACCTCGTTTAGATTAATATTGTTCTCACAAATAATAGTATATAGAAAAGCTGTGTTTTTTTCAATAGCTGTACTACAAGTGGTGCTGATTTTAGCATAAGTGGTACTGGATTTGCAAAAATTTGCGAAAACTGGTTTAATATGTTATAGTACCTTATATTATATATGGTAAGAATAAATAAGCAAAAGTAGGAGAAGTAATGTTAAGTAAATTTAAGGCATATTGCTATAAGCACCCAAAACTATGCGTGATATTTGTTATAATATTTATTATTTTGTACGTGATTGTTACCTCGTCAGAGCTAAAAGTAGTGAACTATAGCATGGATAGTGATAAAATCACACAGCCAATAAGGGTAGTACAAATATCGGACCTGCACTCATGTGTATATGGTGAAAACCAGCAAGAACTAATAGACGCTGTGCACGAACAAAAGCCAGATGTTGTGATGTTCACAGGTGATATACTGGACGACGATATCCCACACGAAAATGGTGTAATTGTATTAACAGAAATAGCAAAGAGCTACCCAAGCTACTATGTCAGTGGTAATCATGAGTACTGGACAAACGAGATAGATATTATAAAGCAGATAGTAGCCGACACAGGTGTGATGGTGCTAGAGGGTGAGTCTGTGGTACTGGATATACACGCACAACAAATAAATATTCTGGGTGTAGACGACCCCACATACATAGGTAATGCAGCACTGCAAGAGCAACTAGACACAGCTGTGCACGGCATAGATGGTGAGAATTTCTCGGTGCTGTTATCGCACAGGCCAGAGCTTGTGGAGATATATGATGACTATGCTATAGAGCTTGTACTGTCTGGGCACGCACATGGCGGTCAGTGGAGATTACCCGGTGTTATAAATGGGCTACTAGCCCCCGACCAAGGGCTTTTCCCCAAATATGCTGGTGGTGAATACACACTGGATAATGGCACAACACTAATAGTAAGTAGGGGTCTTGCAAGAGAAGTAAACATAGTACCACGAGTATTCAACAGGCCGGAGCTTGTTGTGATAGATATATTATAAAGACAAGGAGTATAGACTGTGAAAACATTACTGGAACTTTACCTAACTTTCCTAAAAATAAGCTCGGTAACATTTGGTGGTGGATATACCATGCTACCAATGCTAAAGAGGGACTGCGTAGAGGCGAAAAACTGGGTAACTGAGGACGAACTAATAGATTTTTACTCGGCTAGTCAGGGACTGCCAGGCATTATAGCTATAAACGTGAGCATACTTATAGGTAACAAGCAGAAAGGCTTTTGGGGTGGTGTAATGGCAGCACTTGGTGTCATATCTCCATGTCTTGTAATCATTACTGCTATTGCTATGTTTCTGGAAAGTTTCCAAGAAAATACCATAGTCAAGAATGCTCTAGCTGGCATATCTGTGTGTGTGGTGGCACTTATTACAGATGCAATAATAGGCTTGTGGAAAAAAAGCATAAAAGACATCATAGGCATCATATTATTTGTTATTGGATTTACAGTGACAGCATTTACCCCCATATCTCCTGTATGGCTGATTATTGCTGCAGCAGTGGCTGGCATATTGATAAAATCAGCAAATAGCAAAACAGAAAACAAGGGGGTGTAGTAGCTGTGATTTATATTCAGTTGTTCTATGAGTTTTTCAAGATAGGCCTGTTTGCAATTGGTGGAGGTATGGCGACTATACCATTCCTGCAAAAACTGGGCGTTGCTACAGGCTGGTTCGAGCAAAGCCTGATTAACGATATGCTCGCAATTTCGGAGTCCACACCAGGGCCTATAGGCATTAATATGGCGACATATGTGGGTTATAATGTTGCTGGTATTACAGGTGGCATAGTTGCATCTATAGCGACTATAACACCGTCTATTATTATAACTACTGCCTTTGCTGCATACCTAACAAAGAACAGGCAGAGCAAGCTAATGGGCAAGATATTCTATGGTGTGCGCCCCGTGGTGACAGGTCTTATAGCTGCGGCAGCGTACGAGGTGTTCAGGAGCACTATTTTCCATGGCAATTTTCCACCTATGGACCTTGCTGTTTTTGATATCACTATGATACTAAAACTGCTACTCCTTGTAGGTATGTTTGTTGCTATACGTGTTTTCAAGAAGCACCCACTGGTATATATTGGTGTGTCCGCAGTGGTGGGCGTTGTGCTGGGACTTGGGTCTTAGCTCTGCATGCTATCCTGTGTTTGTGCTATTATGCTCTCCATAATCTCATATGTCATCATACCTGGTAGGTAGCCGAATATATCGCCGTTTTCGTCTATCATAAAAGTAGTGGGCAGTGCAGATATTCCATATGCACGCTCTATCTCGCCACTAGGGTCTAGAACTACAGGGTATGTAAAATTATTCTCGTCCAGGAAAGCTATTACACCGTCTGTGTCCTGCTCGGAGGTGTGTGGGTTATCATCGGAGCTAGGTGAGGCTATGCCAAGTATAATAACATCTTCTTCGTTTAGTCCATAGTTCTCGTATAGTGTTTGTATATCTGGCATTTCCTCGCGACAAGGTGGGCACCATGTAGCCCAGAAATTTAGGAAAACAGTTTTTCCCTTGTAGTCGGACAATGTATGTGTATTGCCAAACTGGTCTGTTAGTGTAAAATCGATAGCTGGGGTTGCATCTGTGTTTTCTTCCTCAGCTGGTGTAGTTTCCTCGTCCACTGTTGTAGATGATGAATTAGGTGTACTGTTTACAGAGGAGCTAGTGGTGTCATCTACTGGCGACCAGCTTGTACCCAATGTGGATAGATAGCCTGTTATGCCATTCATCCAGCCTGTTAGCATCATTATGCCTATGACAATCATAAGTGCACCGCCTATTTTTACTGTATAGGCAACTACATTTCTGTATTTTTTGAACAGATTTAGTAGTGATGTAGTAAAGAAGCCAAGTGCCATAAATGGCAGAACAAAACCAAGTGTATAAACGCCTATTAGCATAAAGCCGAGGTGCATAGAATTTGCAGAAGAAGCCATAATAAGTACTGTAGAGAGTGCTGGCCCCACGCAAGGTGTCCACGCAAAGCTAAATGTAAAGCCCATGATAAGTGCAGTTATTGGGTTTATTGCCATGGTGTTTATTTTTATAGGTAGCCTGTGTTCTTTGCCTACACCTGCACTACCAAATAGCCCAAGCTGGAACAAGCCAAACATTATTATAAGTACGCCACCAATTCGGGATATTAGTATCTGGCTGTCGTTGAAAAACTGGCCGAGTGCAGTAAAACCGAGGCCGAGCAAGAAGAAAGAAAAGCTAATACCAAGAACAAAGAAAAGTGTGTTTATTAGTATAGTTTTTCTATCATACTGCAAAACACCCTCGCTGTCTTTCTTGGCTGTACCAGCAGATAGATAGCTGATGTATAGTGGTACTAGTGGTAAAACGCAGGGCGAAAGAAAGCTAAGCAGACCCTGTATAAAAACTGTAAAAGCTGGTATTGTAACGTCTAAATCAAATCCCATAATGATACTCCTGTCTGTGGCATACGCCACTCATGTCCCGCAAAGTGAATGTTGCAGTTGTGCTTTTGGTGAACCTGAACTAATACTAAAAATAGTACCTATTACCAATTAAAGAAAAGTTCACACTTATTATACTACTTTAGAAATACTTTTGATATATTATTGTATTACCAAAGTATTACGAAATTAATATTGGTGGAAATAAACAGAGAAGGAGAAATAAATATGTCAGTATTAACAATCACAAAAGAGAACTTCGAAACAGAGGTAATGAACTCTAAGCAACCTGTAGTCATTGATTTTTGGGCACCTTGGTGTGGACCTTGTAGGATGTTTTCTCCTATTATAGATGAGCTCGCAGATGAGCTACCAGATGTAAAGGTGTGCAAGATAAGTACAGATGACGAGCCAGAGCTTGCTACAAAATACGGTGTTATGGCAGTGCCAACACTTATCGTAATAAAAAATGGCGAAGTAGTTAGCCAAACTACAGGCGTAATGTCAAAAGACGACATAAAAAAACTTATCTAATAACATAACAGTGCAAGAGCCTATATATTTCCTGCAAAAGTGGGAGTATATAGGCTTTTGTCTTGTTTATTATTATAAAATATGATATTATTCACAAATGAACATAAAAGCTATTGTGTTAATATTGCAATTAATGTATTATTATAGTGTAAGGCTATAGATGAAAAAATGATGAATAGAGGTAACATAAATATGAAACGTGGAGCAGGTGTGTTATTGCCAATTTCTGCACTGGCATCGCCATATGGTATAGGTAGTTTGGGGAAATCTGCATATGATTTTGTGGATTTTCTGGAAAAAGCAAAACAAAAATATTGGCAGATACTGCCACTGGGGCCTACAGGCTATGGAGATAGCCCATACCAGAGTTTTTCTGCGTTTGCAAACAACCCATATTATATAGACCTAGATATGCTGTGCAAGGACGAGCTACTAAAGCAGAGTGAGATTGATAGTGTGGATTTTGGTGAAGATACAGGCGATATAGACTACTATAAGCTGTATCAAAACCGCAAACCTCTACTGGAAAAAGCAGTAGCTAGGTTCGAGAAAAAAAGTAAGAAGTACACAAGATTTCTAAAAGAGAATAAGTTTTGGCTGGACGACTACGCATTATTTATGGCATTAAAAGTCGAGCATGATATGTGTTCATATACGCTGTGGGTAGAAAAAATAAGGCTGAGAGAAGAAAAAGCTATAAAATCTGCTACAGCACGCCTAGCAAAAGAAATAGAGTTTTGGTGTGTGGTGCAGTATCTTTTCTATAAGCAGTGGAAAAAGCTAAAGACATATGCAAATAGCAAGGGAATACAAATCATAGGTGACATACCCATATATGTGTCACCAGATTCCTCCGACCTTTGGGCACAGCCAGAGCTATTCCAGATGGATAAAGACCGTAGACCAGTAGAAGTAGCAGGTTGTCCACCAGATGCTTTTTCGGAAGATGGACAGCTATGGGGCAACCCACTATATGACTGGGACTATCATTCCTCCACAGAATATGCGTGGTGGGTGAAACGTATGGAGTATGCCCTAAAGACTTATGATGTTGTGCGTATAGACCATTTCCGTGGCTTTGCTGGATACTATGCTATACCATATGGTGCTACAACTGCAAAAACTGGTAGATGGCGCATAGGACCTGCTATAGCTTTTGTAGATGTGCTAAACGAAAAACTACCAAATGCGCAGATAATAGCAGAGGATTTGGGCTTTCTGACATCTGATGTGCTTGCGTTGCTAAAGCATAGTGGATACCCAGGGATGAAAGTCTTGCAGTTTGCGTTTGACTCCAGAGAGGCTAGTGACTACCTGCCACATAACTATAGCAGAAACACTATAGTATACACTGGCACGCATGATAATACCACTACCGAGGACTGGCAAAAAAGTGCACCACCTGCCGATGTAGAGTTTTGCAAGAGATATCTGGATATAACCCCAGATAGGAGCTTTACACGCACGCTTATTCGCGCAGCTTTTGGCTCTGTTTCTGACACTTGTATAATACCAATGGCAGACTGGCTGGAGCTAGGCGAAGAAGCACGCATAAACACACCGTCAACGCTTGGTGGTAACTGGGTGTGGCGAGTAGGGAAAACTGCACTTAGCGATAAACTAGCACAGGAAATAGCACTAATCACAAGGACATATGGCAGATAATAGCTACAGGCACATCTGCAACAACAGGTGAATTAAGAATAATAAACAAGGTAGATAATGACACAGTGTCGCTATCCACCTTGTTTTATTTTTATTCTGGTACAGTAGCGCCATAGTCCTGTATCAAGCCTACTAGAGGGTCACTGCCGTCTGATACTTGTGTGAATGCCTCTGGCACTGTGCCCACCACAATAGTTTCTGCAAGCACTACATTTGTGCTAACGGTAGTGGAGGAGCTATAACCAGGCAGAATAGCAGATACTATTAGCTCGATTTCTAGCATTACTCTGTGGCGTGTCTGGTTTATTCCAGCACTGTCGAAGTCGTTCACAATCTTGGTACGGATAAAATTTGCAGGGATTAGGCGTATCTCTATAACTGGGCCACGTCCAGACAAAATAGGGCTACCAAACATATTGCCAAGTGGTATATTTATTATTTGCAAGTCGTAGTCAGTCAAGTCCTCTATGATGCGGTTGGTGATGGAGGACTGTAGCATATTTAGCTCCATCATATCCGTCTGTACGGAGGACACAGCGCCTATATCGTCATATGTAAGATGTATCAAGTCATCATAATTAACTTGGTTTTCTGTTATTTCATCACTTACAGAGTTGTTGATGATAGTAGTGACGTGCATGGTAGCACGAGTTATAGAGTAGCTTTTTATTATCGGTCGTAGTGCGCTATCCAGCAAGAGAATTATAGCTATAAGCACCATGGCAATAGCAAATAAAGTGAATTTTAGTCGTCGCCGATTTTTTCTCATTTTTACACCCCCTGTTTTATTCTATTCATTAGTATACAAAATCGTGCCTTGAGCATACAATGCTAGTGACTATAATATGGCATGGTGTAGAACTGGCAAGTTAATGTTTTGCACTTACTTAACTACAATAACAACAGGAGGTTTTTTTATGCATCACGGTAAAAATCAATGCAAGGTAGACTTACCATACCCAACAGTGGTTTCTGGTGGTAATGACAAGCGGGATATAAAACTGATATATCCGCTATATTCTGGCTCGGTGAGCGAGCTAACGTCCATACTGCTATATTCTTTCCAGCATTTTGTGCTAGATAGTGACTACCCAGATGTAGCAGAGATAGTAAAGCAGATATCCATAGTAGAAATGCACCACCTGATGTATTTGGGTGAGGCGATAAAAACACTGGGTGGTGTTCCTAAATATATCAACACACAAAAGCGTGATTACTGGGACGCAGGTGCTGTGAACTACACACAGGATATGTGCAAGGCACTACTGGTAAGCCTAAAAGCAGAAACACAGGCATATAGAGATTATATAGAGACAGCAAAAAAAGTATGTAACCCAACACTTGCAGCGCTGCTAGAAAGAATAGCTATGGACGAGAAGCTACACATAGAAATTTTTACAGATTTGATAAATAATTGCTGTAAACCCAGTAATTATTGCTAATTTATAGATATTATTAAAATTTTAATGTTAGCACTTGTTAATTTGCCAAAAATTTGATAAAATAGTATGAATGTAATGAAACTGAAAACAAAGGAGAATATAAAATTGGGATTTTATGAGAGTATAACAAGCTTACCGATTGCATTAATCGTGACTATATTTTTGATAATACTTGCACTTGTAGCAAAAATACCTGCGAGGCTAGCGGTGAAAAACGGATTAGTAGCAGGTATTGCTACACTGGGTATATCTGTGATGATGAACCAACTAGGTAGCCTAATTTTGCAAATCAGCAATTACACTATAGATATACTGGGTGTAGCAAAACCTGTATCAGACCTTGGGCGTGGATTCTCGCAATATATAACCGAGAGTGGCGAGTTTGCCGCTATAGCTGTTGTTATAGGAATATTGGTAAATCTTATTATGCTATTTACAAAAAGTACACGTATAGTAAACCTAAATATTGCAAGCTACTGGTTGTGCGGACTTTGCGGTGCACTATCATACACTATAACAGAGGATGTATATATATCAATTTTTGCAATAATAACATCATCTGTGCTTACTCTGGTGTTTACAGATATGGGTGCAGATTCCATATATAACCAGACACAGGTAAGGGGTCTTGCTTTTTATGACCCACAAACAGCTGCTTTTGCACCTGTTGCCGCTGTTATGAACTATGCTGTAGAAAAACTACCAGAAACATATAAAAAAGATTTTGAGCTAAAGTTTACAAAGAAAAAAAGACGTGATGATAGCTGTGAGATTGCAGTACTTATTATGATAGTAACGATAGCAGTCGTTATAGTAGTTGGTGGTGATATTACATCAGCGTTGGAGCTAGGATTTTATGCTGCTACCATTACATTTGTCAGCAAAATATTGTTTGATAAATTTATAAATGCATTCAAGCCTATAGGCAGTGCAATTTCTGAGTTTTCTGTAGAAAAACTGAACCTACATGGAGGTATACGTATAGCATTTGCACCTATAACTGCTATGTCGATACCACTTGTTGTGTTACTGTCCGTTGTAATGACACCAATAACTATACTGCTTTCTGTGTATCTACCAGCAAATAACTTTTTGCCAACTGTGGATATAATAACTCTGCCGTATATCATCCTAGCAGTAGTGCTTATATGCTCTGGTAAGGTGATACGCTCATTTGTTGCATCTGTGGTATCTGTATGTGTGGCGCTGTATTCCGCTACATTTATGTCTGGGGTTTTCACACAGGCAGTTATGATGACAAACCCAGTAGAATATGCAGACATTGGCATTAGCTCAAACTTGTTTGGTGCTGGCAACCCTATAATTGTTCTACTGACTACAGTATCCACATATGGTGTTGCAGGCATGGGTATCATGTTAATACTTATTGCGTCTATATGCGTTTGGAACATGAACAAGCTTAATGGCCATGTAAAAATATATGCTAAAAAGATAAGACATTTGCTAGCATCTAATCTTTCTGACGAGGAGAGAGCACAGGAGGAGCAAGCAAAGAAGTTAAAAGAGGCTATAACACCAAAAAGGCAGAAACTGAGAGATGCCGTAGCGGGTATTGAGAGAACCGAGGAAACGGACAACGCAGAAGATATACAGGAAACAGCAGATGACGATGATAGTGATGATGATGATGAGACGATGAAAGTTATTCCTGAAAAATCAAAATCCTAATATCTACAATCAAAAATTCATTTACTAATAAAATTTTGTGTCGGGAAGGGATATTATTCCAGCTTACCGACGGAACGGAGCACGATATGTCTGAGGGTACCAAGAAGTTTTTTAAAGAATGGGTAATTCCATTCGGTATAGAAGTAATAGTACTGTTGTTAATATATAATTTTTGGTTCTTTTTTGTTACAGTACCTACTGGCTCTATGGTGCCAACTATTGCAGAAAAGAGTTTTCTAGTATCTTTTAGGGTCTACAACCCACTAGAAACTGTAGAACGTGGCGATATTATAGTATTTCACTCAGATGAGTTTGACCAGAAGTTTGTAAAACGCACGATAGGCTTACCAGGCGAGCAAGTTACCATTGATGAAAATGGCGTGGTGTATATTGATGGGGTGGAACTGGACGAGCCATATGTGCGCAATATCAGTCGCAGTGCTGGCGAGTACACAGTGCCAGAGGGGCACTATTTCTTCCTAGGTGATAACCGTGCAGAATCAAACGACGCACGCTACTGGAGTCAGCCATATATTCCAGCAGAAAAGCTAGAGGGCAACACTAAATTTACTCTGTGGCCACTGGAGAATTTTGGTATATTGGAATGACCTATATAATTAACCCATAGAACGGAGTCTTTATGAGTAAAACAGCTACCTATACCATTATATTAATTTTTACAACTATATTTTCCAAGGTGCTGGGTTTTGCTCGTGAACAAGTACTGGCATATTTCTATGGCACATCAGCCACGAGTGATATGTTTACAGTCGCTTTTTCTATACCTAATGTTATAGTAACAGGTCTTGGCACTGCTATACTTACTTGCTTTATACCCATTTATACGGACCTTGAGAAAAATAACCCCAGACAAACAAAGACATTTAGCGACAACGTGACTACTATAGTTGTTATGCTTTGTATACTCATATATGCAGTGTTCCTAATTTTTGACACCGCTATTGTAAAGCTGTTTGCACCAGGGTTTGATGCAGAGTTGCTACAAAGAACTACAGAGATATCACGTATTATGATGGCATCTATTATATTTATATGTGCATATTTCTTGTTACAGGCTTTTTTGCAAATACGTGGCAGTTTTTTTGTTGTAGGTATAACAAGTCTACCGCTTAATATTGCTGTTATAACGGCGATAGCATTGTCGGCAACATATGGCGATATGACACTGGCGTACGGAACACTGATAGGCTATATAGCAACATATATTATGTTTTTCTTTACTGCAAAGCGACGTAAATTTAGCTATAGGCCATATCTGGACTTTAAAGATAAAAATTTGCGTAGGCTGATAGTGGTGGTAATACCTATTTTTCTTGGTAAGTCCATAACGCAGATAAATATTATGATAGACAGGATGATTGCGTCCGGTCTGCCAGAGGGCAATATAACAGCGCTAGGATACGCTAACAGAGTTACAGGGTTTGTTACATCTGTCTTTGTGGTATCTGTTGCCACTGCTATTTTCCCACACCTTGCAAGGCTGAATGTAGATAAAAATATCAAGAAATTAAAGTCCACTTTTATTTCTAGCGTGGGCATAATGTCACTGCTAGTTCTGCCTATTTCGGCTGGTATTGCTATCTTTGCAGAGGAGATAGTTATTGTACTGTTTATGCGTGGTGCATTCTCACAAGAGAGCTTGGAGGTAACGTCCGGCATATTACGACTTTATAGTATAGGTCTACTTGCTTTTAGCATAAAGGACGTAGCACTGAATGTATTCTATGCAACAGGCGATACAAAAACACCTGCTATCAACTCGGGTATTGCACTGGGTATCAATATAGTGCTTAATCTAGCGCTTGTAAGGGTACTGGGCGCAAAGGGTCTGTCACTTGCAACATCAATTTCTGGTATAATAACACTGATAATACTGCTAGTGAGTATGCGCAAGAGATATGGACTGTTTGGTGCTAAAAAGCTGGTGAAAAGTATGTGTAAAATGCTAATAGCAACAGGTGTTATGGCGGTTACTGTAATACCTACCTACAACCTGTTTTTCGGCTTGTGGGAAGATACCCTGATAGCGCTGCTACTGGCTGTTGGTATTGGCGCACTGGTGTATTTAATAGTGAACTTGCTACTAAAAACAAGGGAACTTGCTATTATGATAATTGGATTTTGTGAAAAATTTAAGATAGGAGTATAGGGTTTATGAAAGTTTTGCATATAGATGAGATTAACAATAAGATAAAAGAGAACGAGCAAGAGTTTATTTTTGATAGTGAAAGAGAGTATCAGGGCGAGCTACAAATTGCGACAGATAAAATATTCGAGCGTTTCACAACAAACCCTATAGTGCTAGTTTCTGGGCCGTCTGGCTCGGGCAAGACAACCACAGCTATTAGTATAGAAAAAATGTTGGAGAAAAAAGGCATTAAAGCACACTCCATATCCATGGATAACTATTTTTTGCCTATAACAGATGGTGATGACACACCACGTAACTCAGATGGTTCTATAGATTTTGAGTCACCATATAGAATGGACATACCACTAATCATGGAGCACCTGAGTATGCTAAACGAGGGCAAGGAAATAGCTATGCCGATATTTGAGTTCAAAACAAACTCGGTTATTGGGCACACGCCACTAAAGCGCAATAGTGACGAGCTGATTATACTAGAGGGGATACACGCACTCAACCCCATAGTTACAGGCAGGAGCAAGGATTTTGCTACTAGCATATATGTAAGTGTGCGTACAAGGATAGAAAATACAGAGATGGACAGGTTACACCCACGTCTAATCAGGCTGATGAGGCGACTAAGCAGGGATATGTTCTTTAGGGGTAGGGCAATACCGGATACCTTTGCCATGTTCAAGAGTGTTTCTCGTGGGGAAGAGATGAATATTATGAAGTTTAAAGCTAATGCTGACTTTGATATTGACACATTTATTCCTTTCGAGCCGTCTGCGTACAAGACACGCATATATGATAACCTTGTTGATGTATACGAGGAAATGCATGGTAATTTTGACTATGATATGATTATGTCTTTCCTAAAAGATATAGATAACCTAGACCTTGCAAAAGTACCAAGCGACTCGCTGATAAGGGAGTTTATTGGCTAGTAGATGATAAAAAGGAGGTGGTACTGTGCCAAGAATAAACGTGCTGGATAGGAAAACAGCGGAGCTTATAGCTGCTGGTGAGGTAGTAGAAAGACCAAGCTCGGTAGCTAAGGAGCTGATAGAAAATTCTATAGACGCAGGTGCCACTGATATAACTATCGAGATAAAAAATGGCGGTATACGATACTTGCGAATAACGGATAATGGCTGTGGCATATACCGTGATGACATAGCAAAAGTTTTTTTGCGACACGCAACAAGCAAGGTGGCTAATGAGGATGACCTGTACAAGATAGGCACTCTGGGCTTCCGTGGGGAGGCAATGGCGTCCATAGCATCTGTGAGCAAGGTGGAGCTGACAACACGTATGGCAGAGGAAAACTTTGGTGTGCGTGCCACTATAGAGGGTGGCGATGACCTATCCTGTGAAGATGCAGGCTGCTCTGTGGGCACAACAGTAATAGTTAGAGATTTGTTCTACAATATACCAGCGAGGATGAAGTTCCTAAAAAAAGACAGCACAGAGGGCACAGCTATAGCCGCACTGGTGGATAGGCTGGCTCTTTCTCACCCTGAGATATCTTTTAGGTTTGTGCGCGAGGGGCAGATAAAGCTAAAAACCCCAGGCGATGGCAGGCTGTTATCTGCTATTGATGCTGTGTATGGTAGCGAGCTGTTTCGAGATATGCTAGAGGTACAGCACAAAGAAAACTCTGTAGAAGTTACAGGGTATGTTAGCAAACCAGAGCTATCACGTGGTAGCCGTAATATGCAACACTTTTTTATTAATAATAGATATATCCGTAGCACAACGATAATGGCAGCAGTTGAGGAAGCTTATAGAAATTTCCTGATGAAAGGTAAGTACCCTGTATGTGTGCTGAATATAAATGTTCCTGTGGATACTGTTGATGTTAATGTACACCCAGCAAAGCTAGAAGTCAAGCTATCTGATGAAAAAGTAGTTTTTGAGGCTGTGTACCGTGCAACAAAAAAGGCACTAACAAAGTTATCACAGGGGGTGTCTATTGCAGATGTTGCAGGGCAGGGTGTGCAAAAGAAACTAAGCTATCACGAGATAACAAACAAGCCAACAACTGGCACACAGCAGCGTTTTTCTGCGCAGGAGTACCGCAACACAGTACAGAGCACACCAAAGCGTGCGCCACAAGCTGTGCAGCTTAGTGATAATAATGCAGTGGAAATGTATATGAAACAGCTACATAACCCACCGAAAAAGCAAGAGCCTATAGTTTCTATGCCACCAAAGACAGGTGCAGATTTTAGCAGGCGTGCTACTAACGAGCTAGGCAGAATAGCATCTGTTTTGCCAGTAGAGAGCAAGGAACAAGAAGTTACAGAGCAAGTAGAGAGAGTAGTAGTCACACAGCCGGTAGAAAAAATTCAGCCACCTACACCACAGGTTATAGTAGAGGAAAAACCAAGTATAGAGCAGATAGAAAAACCAGCACCAGTACAGCACACAGTGGTGACAGAGGAAGAAATAGAGCCAAGCTACTTGTTTGTTGGTGAGGTTTTTGGGACTTACTTGATACTGCAAAAAGGCGATGAAATGCTACTGGTAGACAAGCACGCAGCGCACGAGCGAATTTTGTTCGAGCAACTAAAAAGAGAGTACAGCGCGGGTGATGTATCCGTACAGCAACTAATATCGCCAGTAAGGCTGACAGTATCAAAAGATAGCTACAGCACCATAACTAGCAATTTGGATATATATGAGAAAATGGGCTTCGAGATAGATGATTTCGGCGAGGGCTCTGTGATGGTTAGGGCGATACCAGCCATTATAGCTATGGAAGAAATAGAAACTGTAGTAGCAGAGATATACACAAAACTAGAAAATGGCAACACCTCCACTAGCTATGAGCATCTGGACGAGCTACTGCATATGATGGCTTGCAAAGCTGCTATCAAGGGTGGGAATTTCACAAGCGAGCTACAGCATAAAAAACTGATACATATGCTAAGCGAGGATAAAAATATACGCAACTGCCCACACGGCAGACCTGTTATGATATCTATGAAAAACAGGGAGATAGAAAAAATGTTTGGAAGGCTGGGATAGCTTTGGATATAAACAAAAAACCACTGGTAGTAGCTGTTGTAGGCCCTACAGGCTCTGGCAAAACAAGGCTGGCTATAGATATTTGCAAAAGGCTGAATGGTGAGGTTGTCTCGGCTGATTCTATGCAGATTTATAGAAAAATATCGATAGCTACTGCAAAACCGACAAAAGAAGAACAAGAAGAAGTACCACACCACCTAATAGATATTCTGGAGCCGTGGGAGAGCTTTTCTGTGGCTGAGTATGTAGAGCGTGCTAATGAGTGCATTGCAGATATACAGGCGCGTGGGAAACTACCTGTGCTTGTTGGTGGCACAGGTCTTTATGTAAAAGCATTGGCAGAGAACTTGGTTTTCTCGGAGGAGAGTACGGACGAAGAATACCGTGTACAGCTACAGCGCATGGCAGATGAACATGGTGTGGAGACAGTGTACGACCTACTAAAAGAAGTCGATAGCGAATGTGCGCAGAATATACACTGCAATAACTTAGTAAAAGTAATACGCTCGCTAGAGGCATATAAGCTCACTGGCAAAACAGCAAAAGAGCGCGAGGTAATGAGCAGGAGCGAAGAACCTAAATTCGATACTATTATGTTTGGGATAACATTTAGCGATAGGAAAAAACTGTATGATAGAATAGATATGCGTGTGGATATGATGATGGAACAGGGCTTGTTACAAGAAATAGAGAGCCTAAAAGACATAGAATTTTCAAAGACAGCCACACAGGCAATAGGCTATAAAGAGCTTATGCCATACCTTGCGGGAGAGTGTCCACTGGAGGACTGTGTAGAGCTTATAAAAAAACGTAGCCGTAACTATGCTAAGCGACAATTCACTTGGTTTCGCAATCAAGCTGATGTACAATGGTTAGTGGCAGATGATTATATGAGCAGTGATGAAATGGCACAAGATGCGGTGGAGAGAATATTGCAGGGGGTGTAAAACTTGGATAAATCGGCTAGAGTAGCGACAATTGCTATAGTGTTATTCTTTGTAGCATATGGTTTATACGAAGGTTATAGGTTTTTGTTTGTGGGGTACAAGACGGAAAATGCATATGCGTTTGAGGTTGCACATATTTCCACAACACAGGGGCTACTGGTGCGTGATGAAGTAGCGCTGGGAGCAAAACCAAATGACGAGATACACTATGTTGTAGATGATGGCACAAAAGTAATTGCAAGTAGTGTTGTAGCCTATACATACGAGGAGGGAGCACTGCCACTGGCAGAGGCAGAAAAGCTAGAGGCGGAGAAAGAAGTCTTGCTAGAACTACAGGATATGGCGGACGACAATGACACAGTGCCACTATCCGACTTTGATGATAATATACTGGTGCAAACACGTGAGATAGTACTAAATGGGCAGGAAAACATAGTTTATGACATAGACACAATAAGGCTTGAGATGCTAGAGAATATATCTGGCAAGCAAACAGTTGTCGGCAATGCAGATGACTACAGTGAGCGTATAAATGAGATAGATACTCAGCTAACAGAAAAGAGTGATGGTAGTGCAGTAAGAGCTGGGGACTCTGGCAATTTCTCGCAGTATAGTGATGGCTATGAAAACGAAATATCACCTGATATAATAGAAACACTAACACTGGAAACACTGGGTACATATATCAGTGCTGACTATCCTTATAACCACGATATACTGGGCAAATGTCTAAAAGACTATAAGTGGTACTATGTGACTACTATAGATTATGATGACATAGACTCTTTTGGAGTGGGCACAAACCTTATCATGGAGTTTGTAGGTAGTGACGAGCGCACGGTGAAAGGCTGGGTGGATAGCGTTATACCATATGAAGACCAAGGCGAGGCAATATTAGTTGTAAAAAGTGATGATATTAGCCCTGACACAGTGGCAAGGCGTACAGCGACAGTAAACCTTACATTCAATAACTACAAGGGTGTGCGTTTTAGCCAAGATGCACTGCGTATTGTAGATGGCGTAAAGGGTGTGTATGTAAAAGGTAGCTCTAGCATACAGTTCAAAAAAGTGAATATCATATACACTGGTGAGGATTTTTACCTAAGTAAGCTTGACTACAACAGCAAGGAATACCTAAATGTATTTGATGAAGTAGTAGTAGAGGGGAGAAATATGTATGACAACAAACCTCTTGACTGATGAGTTGAACGAGAGGCTGTGCACTATAAGGCACAATATAGAGAGAACTGCTGTGGCATCTGGACGAAAAGCAGAAGATATTACACTGATGGCTGTCACCAAGACGGTATCACCCGAGATAGTGAATATTGTGCATGGTCTAGGCGTGAAAAAATTTGGAGAGAACAAAGCACAGGAGCTGTGCGAAAAATATGAGTCTTACAATTTTGGCAAAGAAGATATACATTTTATAGGGCACTTACAAAAGAATAAAGTGCGCCATGTTATAGACAAGGTGAGCTGTATACAGTCGGTGGATAGTGTCGAGCTTGCTATGGAAATTAATAAGCGTTCTGCAAATCTTGGGCTAAAAACTGATATTATGGTAGAGATAAACATAGGGCAAGAGGAGAGCAAGGCTGGCATCAAGTTGGACGAGATAGAACAGTTTTTGGAAAAAATTGGTAATTTTGAGGGTGTTTTTGTCACTGGATTGATGGCAATACCCCCAAGAACTGAAAAAAAAGTCGAAACTGAGCGATATTTTACACAAATATATGAAAAGTTTGTTGACATTAGGTGCAAAAATATAGATAATAGTAGTATGAAGTATTTATCACTTGGTATGTCGGCAGATTACGACCTTGCAATATTGCATGGAGCAAACTTGGTGCGTGTAGGCAGTGGCATATTTGGTGCTAGAAAATTGATGAATAAATAGGAGGTATCATAATGGCTTTTATTGACGCTTTTAAAACAATAATGGGTATTAGAGATGTGGAAGAAAACGAAGAAATAGGGTACGAAGATGAAGATGAAGTAGAAGCATTTGATAATACAATCGATTACGAAGATGATTATGATCAGCAAGAAGCTGTTGGTGGGGGAGCTGGTTTTTCTTCCATAGACACACTAAAAAGTATCTCTAACACTGGTCATAGTACATATATAAGAGAGGGGATGGATAACGTAGTGAATATAAGCAGAAATACTGATAATGGCGAGCCACAAGTTGTTATTATCAATCCAACCAAATTTGAAGAAGCGAGCGTTATAGCAGACCATATGCAGTCTAAGAAAACTATTATTGTAAATACGGACGCTGTAACACCAGATGTAAAGAGAAGACTAATAGACTTCCTAAGCGGTGTTGCATATGCAGAGAATGTTACTATAAAGAAAGCTTCTAGTAGCACATTTGTTATGACACCAAACACAGTGGGCATAATGGGAGATGGTGTTGCAGAGGAAAGTGATAAGCACACAAATGACTCAAACTACTATTGATAAAGAACCTAAAATCCTTTTGATGAGAGTGGAGGATATGAGGGCACGGGTGGACAAAATAGGTATCCCTGCTTTCATCGGCTTTTTAGGTACAGCAGAAATTTCATATGTTTCTAGTAGCCTTGCTAGTAGTGGTTGTAATTACCGCTTTTATGGGGGTTATGAAGATAGCGACAGATGCTTTCTGGGCATTTTTCCAGAGGGTGAGGTAGATGTCGCTCTTTTTCCCATATACTGCGTAAAATGTAGCTACCGCGCGGGCGAGAGCCTGACCCACCGTGATTTTCTTGGCTCGCTTATGGGGCTACAACTAAAACGTGAGGCTGTGGGCGATATCTGTGTAATGGATAACGAGGCTTATCTCTTTCTTACAGAGCACGCTGCAAACGCTGCCGTGGCTGAGCTAAACAAAATAGGCAGAGTGGGTGTAAAGACGAGCATGGTGGATATAACCGAGTTTCTATATACGCCGAACTTTGCAGAGCTTACTACCTCACTTTCATCGCTTAGGCTGGACTGTGTCATTGCATATCTTGGCAACCGCTCTCGTAGCAGTGCTGCAACTGCAATTTCGCAAGGTTTAGTTGCGGTGAATGGTATATATATCACAAAGACTGACAAAACCATAAAAGAGGGCGATAAAATCTCCGTACGTGGTACAGGGAAATTTATCTTTGATGGACAGGCAGGTGTCAGCAAAAAAAATAAATTGCGACTAAAATTTAGAAAATATCAATAGGAGGACTGGTGAGTGGAGATCTCAAAGGATTTTTTTGATGTAGAATTTAATAAATCTGCGCTATTTGGCTATAAGCCAGAGGAAGTGGATGCGTTCGTAACGGAGGCTTTACGTATTGTACGTGAGCAACAAAAAGAAAACGAAAAATTAGTTTCTGAAAAAGAAGCTTTGCTTAAAAAGCTAGATAGATATGTAGAGGAAGAAGATAGTATGCGTGCTGCCCTGATGGGTGCACAAAAACTTGGTGATAGCCTGCTAAAAGACTCCAAGAACAAGGCGGAGATTATCATAAGAGATGCAACAACAAAGGCGGACAGAATAGTTAGTGCTGCGCATAACGAAAAAGTACGTGAAGAAGAAGCGCTGGAGCTTATGAGAAAAGAAGCTACCGACTTTAAAGAAAGACTTATCGAGTCTTACCGTGCACACCTAGAGGTAATAAAAAATATATCCGATGGCACTGTAAAAAAAGGTGACAGCAATGATGATGAGGATATACAGGAAAACTACCCAGAGGAGCCAGTCTATCAGGATATTGAAGAGCTAGAACCAGAGACTACACAGTTTGTAGAAGATGTAGAGTATATCGACCAGCCTGTGATATACGAGGATGAAGTATATGAAGACGAAGTCTTTGAGGAAGAAATACCAGTAGAGATAGAAAAAGAAACTGGTGTGGACACACAGGCGTATATGGAAGAACTAGAGGCTTATACAGATGGATATACAGAGAGCTTTGATGATGGCACAGTAGAGTATGATGGCTACCAGCCAGAATATGATGATGAGTTCGAAGGACTAGAAGATGATGACTTGCCAAACTTTGTTTCTCGTGATAAATAGCGAGAGCAAAGCTAAGGCTTAGATAATAAAAGGCAACTTGCTATGTAGTAGTTTGGTGTTGCCGTAAAATTTTAGCATAAATTTAGGAGAGAAAAAGAAATGTCACAAGATTACAACAGTACAATCAACTTACCAAAAACCGACTTCCCTATGAGGGGTGGTCTGCCAAAGAAAGAGCCAGTTATCCTACAAAACTGGGAAGATATGGACATCTATGGCAAAATGATGGCACGTAACGAAGGTCGCCCAACATATCTATTGCATGATGGCCCTCCATATGCTAATGGAGATATACATCTGGGCACAGCAATGAACAAAATACTAAAAGATATCGTAGTTAAGCAAAAAAATATGTCCGGCTATAAAGCGCCATTTATCCCTGGCTGGGACACACATGGCTTGCCTATAGAGCTAAAAGCTAGGGAAAAAGCAGGTGTTGGCAAGGATATACCACCTGTAGAGCTACGTGAAATTTGTGCAGAATTTGCACTACACTATGTTGGCGTACAGCGTAAGCAGTTTGAAAGACTGGGCGTTGTGGGTGACTTTGACAACCCATACCTAACACTATCACCAAAGTTTGAGGCTAAACAAATAGAAGTGTTTGGCGAAATGGCAAACAAAGGATATATCTACAAAGGCCTAAAACCTGTATACTGGTGTCCAGAGTGCGTAACAGCACTTGCAGAGGCTGAGATAGAGTACGCAAACGACCCTTGCTCATCTGTTTATGTTAAATTCAAAGTAGAAGATGACAAAGGCGTGCTATCTGCACTAGGTGCTGATGCTGCTAAAACATACTTTGTAATATGGACAACAACTACTTGGACACTACCTGGTAACTTGGCTATCTGCCTAGGGCCTGGATTTGAGTACTGTGTGGTTACAGCAAATGACGAGCACTATGTAATGGCACTAGAGCTTGTAAAACCAACTATGGAGGCTGCTGGTATTACTGACTACACCGTTTCTAAAACTGTATTTGGTAAGGACCTAGAGCATATAACATATCGCCATGCATTCCTAGACCGTACATCACCTGTTATTGTTGGTGACCATGTAACACTTGAGAGTGGTACTGGTTGCGTACACACAGCACCTGGCTTTGGTGTAGAGGACTTTGACATTTGCAGAAAATATGACGGTATAGGCATAGTTGTCCCTGTTGATGACGAGGGCAGAATGACAGCAGAGGCTGGTGAGAAATATGCTGGCCTAAAAACAGAAGAAGCTAACAAAGCTATAGCTGCTGACCTAGTAGCTAGTGGCGCAATGTTTGCTAGTGAGGACATTGTCCATCAATACCCACACTGCTGGCGTTGTAAAGAGCCTGTTATTTTCCGTGCTACAGAGCAATGGTTCTGTTCTGTGGAAGATTTCCGTGAGCAAGCTATAAAGGCTATAGAAGAAGTGCAGTGGATACCTGCGTGGGGCGAGGGTAGAATAAAAAACATGGTTTCTGACCGTAGCGACTGGTGTATCTCCCGTCAGCGTACATGGGGTGTGCCAATCCCTATCTTCTACTGTGACAGCTGTAAAGAGCACCATATAGATGAGGCTAGCATCAAGGCTGTTTCTGAGCTTTTTGCAAACGAGGGCTCTAACGCTTGGTACACACACGAGGCTGCTGAGATATTGCCAGAGGGCACAGCTTGTAAAAAATGTGGTTGCACAAGCTTCATAAAAGAAAATGATATCATGGACGTATGGTTTGATAGTGGCTCCAGCCATGCATCTGTACTTACAGAGGAAAATGGGCATAGTTGGCCTTGCGACCTATATATAGAGGGTGCTGACCAATACCGTGGTTGGTTCCAGTCATCACTGCTGACATCTGTTGCAACAAAGGGCACTGCTCCTTATAAATCTTGTTGCTCATGCGGATGGGTAGTTGATGGTGAGGGCAGAAAAATGTCCAAATCTCTTGCTAATGGTACAGCTCCTGAGAAAATTATAGACGAGTATGGCGCAGATATCCTACGTCTTTGGGTTGCATCTTCTGACTATCACTCCGATATGCGTATTTCTTTTGAGCACCTAAAACAGCTATCCGAGAGCTACCGTAAAATAAGGAACACAGCAAGGTATATCCTTGGTAATATCAGCGACTTTAACCCAGACACAGACAGTGTTGCATTTGATGATATGCCAGAAATAGACAAGTGGGCAGTTGCTACTGTGAATAATCTTGTAGAAACAGCAAGGAAGTCATTTGATGAGCTTGAGTTCCATACTGTATACAACGCTATACACAATTTCTGCTCTACAGATATGTCCAGCTTCTACCTAGATATACTAAAAGACAGGCTGTACACAGAAAAAGCAGATGGCGTTAAACGTCGCTCTGCACAAACAGCTATGTACACAGCACTACATTCACTAACACTGCTACTAGCTCCTATACTAACATATACAGCAGAGGAAATCTGGTCATATATGCCACGTACAGAGAAAGACGACGCACAGTCCGTACTGCTAAACGATATGCCACTTGTGTGTGATAACTTGGTAAGCGCTGAGTTTATCGAGAGATGGCAAAAAATACAGGCTGTACGTGATGATGTGAACAAAGCTCTTGAGCTTGCACGTGCTGCAAAAACTATAGGTAAATCACTAGAGGCAGCTGTAGAAGTATACTGCACAGGCGAAACATACGACCTACTAACTTCTGTAGAGGATATTAAGTCACTATTTATCGTGTCCGCTGTATCCGTACTTGATGCTGGAACAGGCGAGGTTGCAGGCGAGGTAGAGGGTCTTTCTGTTACAGTAAAACCTGCAAATGGTGAGAAGTGTGAGCGTTGCTGGATAATCAGCGAAACTGTGGGTGACACTACAGAGCATCCAACACTTTGCGACCGTTGCTGTGGCGTTGTAGAATAATACAAATAAAATATAATGTGGAGAGAGGTGACCGTATTTGGGTTCCTCTCTTACATATTGTTATGGACTATAAAAATGCATGGCATATATTGCTTTGCAAAGAGGCGGAGAAAAAAATGAAAAAGATAATATGCTTTCTAAGCTCAATCGTGCTTATTGCTGCTGACTATTTGATAAAAGCATGGGCATATACAGAGCTTAGGCCTGTGGGCAAAATAGACATAATACCAGATGTGCTCAGCCTTACTTATCATGAGAACTATGGTGCGGCATTTGGTATATTGCAGAATAAACAGATATTCCTTGTGGGTGTAACGTCTATTATAATGCTGGGCATTGTTGTTGCAGTGATAATGGACAAGGTAAAAGGCAACTTGTTGCTAACTGCTACATCACTAGTACTAGCTGGTGGTGTTGGTAATCTTATAGACCGTGTAGTGCGTGGTTTTGTAGTTGACTATATATATTTCGAGCCGATTAATTTCCCTATTTTCAATTTTGCTGACTGCTGTGTTGTCATAGGCACTGGGCTTGTGATGATATATATATTGTTTATTGACAGCAAACTGCAAAAGGAAAATGCTGCAATGAATAAAGAGGAAGTAACAGATGCACCATGAAATTATTGAGATAATTGTAGAGCAAGACTACGACAAACAGAGAATAGACAAGATTATTAGCGATGCCGACTGTGGTATTTCGCGTAATTTGGCACAGCAACTATGCACCGACGGCAAAATAACAGCAAATGGCAAGCTCTGCGCTAAAAGCTACAAAGCAAATGCTGGTGATGTGATATTGATTGAGTATCAGCCACAGGAAGAACCAGTGCTAGTAGCTGAGGATATTCCACTGGATATCGTGTACGAGGATGATGACCTGCTAGTAGTGAATAAGCCTAAAGAAATGGTAGTGCACCCAGCACCTGGGCACTATAGTGGCACGCTGGTGAATGCACTGCTATATCACTGTGGAGATACCCTCTCTGGCATAAATGGCGTTATAAGGCCTGGTATCGTACACAGGATAGACAAAGACACTACGGGGCTGTTGGTAGTAGCAAAAAATGATTTGGCACACCGTGGGTTATCGGAGCAGATAAAAGAGCACTCATTTACTCGTGAGTACCTTGCTATTGCAGATGGACACTTCAAAGAAGATAAATTTACCATAGATGCGCCAATAGGCAGGAACGAAAAAGACAGAAAAAAAATGACAGTAACCTATAAATCATCACGTAATGCTGTAACACATATCGAGGTGATAGCAAGGGTACCGTCATATTCATATATACGTTGTAGGCTAGAAACAGGCAGGACACACCAGATAAGAGTGCATTGTGCATATTACTGCCACCCCATAGTGGGCGATACAGTATATGGCTATAAAACACCGACTACACGTGGTACAAGTGGGCAGTGCTTGCACGCATATAGCATTGGCTTTGTGCACCCTAGAAGTGGGGAATATATGGAGTTTAAAGCGCCCCCACCACAGGGTTTTATAGACATACTAGAAAGGCTGGGCGTAGAAACACTATAATTATAGGTATAGTTCTTCTGCTTCTATTTTATCTAGCGCCGCTTTGATGTCGTGATAGGGGTAACCCTTGCGCATCAGTGCGGCTATAACTTTTTGCAAACTATCGTACTCGAATATCTTCGAGCGGTATTTTTTTAGCACTATGTCCACTATAGCATCAACTTGGTCATCGTCAAACTGCTCTAGAGCATGCTCGATGATATGTGGTGGTATTTTCTTTTGCATTAGTGCTTCTTTGGTGCGTCGCAGAGAGTATTTTTTTAGGTTTATGCAGTCGCGTGAAAAGCGCATAGCATAGTCGGTATCGTCCAGTAGCCCTAGCTCTGTCATTCTTGCTACAGTTTGGGCAACTATGTCCTCTGGGTAGTACTTTTCTAACTTTTCTGCAAGGTTTCCTGTGCTCTGCGGTGCTCGTGAGAGTATATTAAGAGCTTGTTCTTTTGCAGAAATTAGCCCGTCCGTGCTCATGATATGCTCAAGCTCCTGCGTGGTAGTAACTTTTCCAGAGCTTATATGGCATTTGTGCAGTGTATCTCTGTGCACGCTGAACACAAATTCGTCATCTATAAATAGTGAGTATCTGCCTTTTTTTGTTTTTTCTATATTTGTTATAGTCATTATAGCCTCCGTGTGATAGGGTGTATATATTATAGCATAGAGTAGGTGATAAAACAAATTTGAGGGCGAACCTCGTATTTACGCACTGCCCGAGCCTTTAGTGGTGGGCATTAGCTGAAATTATATATTTAGACAATCAAACTAAAAATTTGTACCGATTTAAAACGGTAGAATGGAGCATTATTTATGAATGCACTAGCAATTTTTAAAGATAAAGCAACCAGAACTGGCATGCTCGGTATTGCTATACCTGTGGCTTTGCAAGGCCTTATTACATATTGCACTGGTATGATGGACACTGTTATGCTGGGACAACTGGGCGAGGTAGAGCTATCAGGTGCAGCAACAGCCAACCAGTTCTCAATGATATTTATGGGAATAACCTTTGGCATAGCCAGCGGTACTAGCGTGCTACTATCACAATACTGGGGCAAAGGCGATACCAAATCAATGGGGCATATATTATCTATAATGTACTGGGTATCTATGCTACTTGCGATGATATTCTGTGTATCTGCTTTTTGTTTCCCAGAGCAGATAATAACACTGTTTATACCAGACGCTGAGGTTGTGGCAGTAGGTGCAAAATACCTGAAAATACTGGCTTTTTCATACCTTGGCATGGGCATTAGCAACGTGATATTAATGACACTGCGCTCTGTGGGTACTGTGAAAATATCAGTCGTGGTTTACCTTATATCGCTGTTCGTTAACACAGGGCTAAACTATGTGCTTATATTTGGTAAGCTGGGTTTACCAGCACTTGGTGTGCAAGGTGCAGCTATAGCCACATGCATTTCTAGAACACTGGAGGCTGTAATAGCGATAGTGTTTATGTTTAGGTTTGAGAGCAAAATACGTATGAAACTAAAAAACCTTATATCCATGGACCTGTCCTTTATAAAAGACCTATCAGTGAATGTAATGCCAGTAATATGTAACGAGATGTTATGGTCGCTGGGCAACTCGTCTTTGGTGGCTATAATGGGGCATATGGGTAGGACTTTCATAACTGCAAACACCATAACAAACCTAACAGTTCAGCTGACACTTATATTAACATTTGGACTGAGCAATGCGACTTCTGTGACTATCGGCAACGCTATAGGCGCACAAAAATGTGACTATGCAAAGACGCTCTCACGCGCTATGATGACTATTTCTGTAGTGATAGGTATTTTTGCTGGCGTTGTTATTTATCTAATCCGACCTATTATTATAAGTTTCTACAATATACCAGCAGAGTCAAAAGAGGTAGTCATGGCTGTAATGGCATCGGCAGCACTTGTGGTTATTTTCCAGACTATATCTATAACTGAGTTCATGGGAGTGCTACGTGGAGGTGGCGATAATATATTTGTACTAGTGGGAGATATAGTTTTTATGTGGATTATAGCTATTCCCCTTGGTGCTTTTGTCGGTTTATACCTTGCATGGCCACCCGCAATTGTGTATCTTGTACTGAAAATAGATGAGGTAATGAAGATAATATGCGGAACGTACAGAATATGTAGTGATAAGTGGGTAAAGAACCTAACAAGATAGCGGTAAATTTGTTTATTTTGACTATTGAAATTATTATTAATAAGCAAATTTTTACAAATTATGCAAATAAAACAAAAGCATTTTACAACTAATTTGCAAATTTTGTTCAGTTTAACAAAAAGCCTTGACATTTACTCTCAAATGCGTTATGATATGTACATCATAGCATTTAATGGGTTAGTTGGATGCGAGGTTTGGTGAGTGAAAGAGTATAATAGTTTGCCCGATGAATATTTAGTAGGTCTTTCTAGGAACGGTGATGAACAGGCGACGAATGCGCTAATTGTTCGTTATCTAAGGACTGTGAGGATAGTCGCTTTAGGCTACAATCTGCGTAGTTTTGACCATGATGACATGGTTCAAGAGGGTTTGCTAGGGCTAATGAAAGCTATTAGGTTATACAGCACCACCAAGGGCTCGTTTGCTACATTTGCTACAGTTTGTATCAAGTCTAGCATTATCTCCGTTGCTAGGAGCGACAACTCCCAGAAAAATATTCCTCTACACAACTATGCATCTCTTGATGAGTGTGAGTTGGAGCTTGTAGATAATTTATCTCTTGACCCGCAACAGGCGGTCATGGTTAAAGAGCAAGCTGGAGAAATATGGGCTAAGATTTACACAATATTGACACCTATAGAGCTACGTGCGCTTAGACTTTTTTTGACCGGACATTCCTATAACGAAATTTCGTTAATACTTGCAATTACTTGTAAAGCTGTGGATAATGCACTTCAAAGAGTTCGGCGTAAATTACAGTCTGTAATTTAGTGCTATATTGTGATTACAGACACCACCGGCATTAACCTGTTTTCAGGTTAAAATAAATGCAGCTCGGAAATATTCCGAGTAAAATCCATAAGCGAGGTATTTTGGTATGTACGAAGACAAACAATTAGCATGCAAAGAGTGCGGTAATGAATTTACATTTACTGCAGGTGAGCAGGAGTTTTACGCTGAGAGAGGTTTCGTTAACGAGCCACAAAGGTGTAAAGGTTGCCGTGATGCTCGCAAACAAAGCCAAAGAGCAGAGAGAGAAATGTTCACTGCTACTTGCGCTGGCTGTGGCAATGAAGCAAAGGTTCCTTTCAGACCACGTGAGGACCGTCCTGTTTATTGCAGCGAGTGTTTTGCGAACATGAAAGAGCAGTAATTTTTAATTATTAGCTAACAAAGAGAAAGAGTGCCAGTTTGGTGCTCTTTCTTTTTTTGTGCCCAAATATCTTGTGAAAATAAAATGTGCCAATTGGCACATTTACTGCCTACCTCATCTTGCAGTATAATTTATGTATAAACAGAACTGGGGGAAGATGTTCTGACATATATTTTTACAGAAAGGCAGGGGTGTTTATGGGGTTATTTGATAGAAAAGAATGTGATATTTGTGGTGATAAAATTGGGTTGCTTGGTAATAGAAAGCTCGAAGATGGAGATATGTGTAAGGAGTGTGCAAAAAAACTGTCTCCGTTATTTAGTGACCGCCGACAGTCTACAGTAAACGAGATTAATTCACAGCTAATGTATCGTGAACAAAATGAAGAAATGGTGAGAGCGTTTCAGCCAACACGCACACTAGGTCCAAAAGACGAGATAAAGATAGATGAAACAAAAGGGTCGTTCGTATATTCCACCCGTAGCAACTGGAGAGATATAAACCCAGATGTTATCAGCCTATCACAAATAACAAGCTGCAAGCTGATGATAGAAGAAGACGAGAAAGAGCTTTACAGAGAAGCAAGTGATGGTGGCAGAGAAAGCTATGTGCCAAAGCGATTTGAAACCTCATATGAGTTTTGGATTCATATGCATATCAATAGTCCGTGGTTTGATGAGATTAAGTTTAGGCTTGATGATGTTTTTGAGGAAATCAAGAACAAGTATAGCGAAGAATATCGCCGTTATGAGCAAATGGCATATGATATCTGTGCTTTTCTAGGCTATCCACCAGCGTATGTAGCAGGCTACCCACAGCAGGGAGGTTATCCACAGCAGGGAGGGTATCCACAACAGGGAGGCTAACCACAGCAGGGAGGCTATCCACATCAGGGAGGCTAGCCACATCATGCAGTGTAACCACATCATGCAGTCTACCCACAACAG